>NZ_JBHJTL010000037.1:0-27989 GCF_042264065.1 Streptomyces sp. NPDC056222
GCTCATGGCGGGCACTCCGGCATCTGGGCTGATCCTCTGCGGGTGGGGAGATCCACTGAGCAAGTGTGGGGTCAACCTTGAGTAGGGGGTGGCCGTTTTCAACGAGCGCCATCAGCCCCCCCTGCCTGGGGTCAGCTCGTCGCCGAAGGGTGGCTCCGGCCGACCAGCCCTGGAGCCGGCCGACTTACCGATCCCCTCTACGGTGCCCCATCCCGACGTCGCCGGGCCCCGGCCGCCGACTGGGCCCTCCGCATCCTCCAGCAGCGCGGCATCCGCCAACTCGGCACAGAGGAGCGCCTCGTCGCACTGGCCATCACCGCGCACACCCCGCCGGACAACACGTCCGGGGTCGCCGACAGTGCTCAGCTGGCCCACAGATGCGGACTGACCTCAGCCACACTGTTCACCGTGATGCAGCTGCTCCTTGAGCACCAGGCGCTCCAGGCATGGACGCCGGCTCCCGAGACCGGCGACATGAACTGGATCACCACTACAGCGAACGCAGAACAGGCCAGCCCAGGCCAACGGCCCTGAGCCACGCCCCCGCGTTCAACGCCCACCAGCCACACCCGCATCTCCTCATCCCTGGCTGCCCGAACGCTCGCAGCGCCCCCGCGGCCAGCCACCACCACGGCAGCCTGCTGGCTTACAAAGCCAGGCCAAGCCGCCTCGGTTAAGCATGAGGCCCATTCCCGTGAATTGGGTGAGACCGGGTCTGTTCGTTCGGGTGCCCACAGCACGCCATCGGGAGCTTCCACGGCCCGTCACCGTGCAGTCCTCGCATGCCTCTGCCTGCCCAGACCAAGGCTCTCGACGGCCCAGATGCTAAGGGTGGCCATGTACTGACTTCCGGGCGTGACACCCCTGCTGATCACTCTGCTTCCTGGATGGCGGCATCAGCTGGCGTCTGCAGGGGAGGACCGCCGCCGTACCAGAGCGCGTACGCGGAACCGCGCGGCCAGGGTCGGCCTTCGTCGGTGATCAGCGCTTCGTAAGCGTCGCAATGGAGGCGCTTGGCCGCGTCGGCTGCGGTGACCAGGTCTGCGTGGAGGTTGCCTCACGGGGACATCGTCTGCCCGGTACCGGAATCATTCCGCCTTCCGGTGGCCGGTTTCGCCGCCTGCCCGCGCGTATACCTGGCAGGCGGCTGCACGGTTTCGAGAGCCTGGCCGAACTGCGTCTGCTGTTAGCACTCGACTTCCCTGGAAGAGGCGCCGTCGCAGCCGTTCGCCCAGCCACAGCCGTTCACGGAGAACCCGCTGAGATGCTGCCGCGAAGACTGCCCGACGGCGATCAAGGCGATACCCCACTCAACCACCCTGCCTGTGCCCCGAACGGGTTGCGTGGAATGATCAAGAGATGACCGGAACGAGCAGTGTGGACGGCCGCGCCTTCCGACGCGAGACCGAGAGGGTCGTCAACGAAGTCGCCCAGGGAGTCCGCACGCTGGACGATGGCGCATCCTGGTTCTCCGGCCTCTCCCCGGCAGGCCGGCAGGAGGTGCTGCGGGAAGTCGGCGGCTACGCAATGCAGGCGCACATCACGGCCGCGGACGGCCGTGCGGGGGTAGCGCGGTCCGGGGTGAAGCCCACGGCCAACCCCTCAGTGATGATCTGCATGGAGCCGCCCCGCTACGGGTTCGCAGGCCTCCCCGCCGACGAGCACCTGAAGGCGTTCCGTGTGCTCGTCTCCGTCTTCATCGTCGCCGACACCCGCCGCAGGGAGACCCGCTGCAAGGACACCTGCACGCACCCATGGCACAACCTCCCCACGGCAACCAGAAACCATGACAACGGCTGCTCCTCAGCGAGAGCGCTTGTTGCCTAGGCGCGCGAGCGCCCCGCTGACGGGGGAAAGGATGTCGCCGAGTTTCAGCAGCACCTGACTGCTTGACTCGGGTTTGCTGTCGTGCGCTGTTCTGGCGGGGTGGCTGTCGAGCCCGGCAGCGTGCCGCATACAGTCGGCACATGCACGTACTCACGGCATGAACCCTGCCGCTCAATGGCCTCCGGGTGAGGCCCTCACTACCACGTCTGTACGGGTGGCCTCCAGGGCGCGTGCGGTATCGCGCCAAGCCTCGAGAGCCTGGGCCCCTCACTCGCTGATGGTCCACAGAGCTGCGGCCAATGCCGCTAGAACCTTCATTTCTACGACAGCGGCACCGACCCCCACGCCGGCGGCAGCAGCCGCGACCGCCGCGGGGAGCAGCCATGCGAGGGCAGCGGCTGCGCTCAGGGCCAGGGCTGTGCCCAAGAGCAGCTCCCCGACCGGGATGGATGGCGGGCGTGCACGGACAAGATCGTAAATGATCAGGCCATCCTCGGGCTGAAACGTGATTGCAAACTTGTCGGGCGGGACCGGGTAAATCCGCCATGGCGACCAAGTTGAACCGGCTCGATACTGTCTGGAACTCACGATGGGTGGCGCCGCTTGGTTGAGGGCTAGCAGGTATTCGTTCAGCTGACGGCGCCCTTTGGCCCGCCCATTCCTTGGTTTGATCTCGTACACCTCGGCCAGATCAACGTCGAGAATGTCAGGCCATCTAGTAATTCCCTGCCTCTCAGGCCGTGACATAAGACCCATGAACGCGCGCGTCAACTCCGTGTCAGTTCCTGTCCGTACGGCGTTCGCAAGGAGCATTGTCTGTGCGACACCGTCAGCGCCGACCCTGCCGAGCCTGTTGTCCAAAATGATGCGGTGCCCCGGGTGCGACAGGACGTAGTGCACTTGGATCACCCAGTGCACCCACTGGCCCTCTTTGCTACTAGGGGGCACGGCCCCTGCCGGAGGAGGAGGCGCGATGGCGCCCGTACCCAGGGTTCCGGCAGCAGCCGACACATCGCCCGCATCTGGCTCCGGATGCTCCTCGGCCTCCATGAGCGGGCTGATCTCCCCTGCAGGCAGCATCGCTGCCTGCTCCACGGCACGGGTGAAGGTCTGCAGGGTCTGCAGGTCGAGGGCGCCGAGGATGGCGTCGTAGTAATCCTGGGGTGTGGAAGTGCCCGGGGGGCATCCGAGTGCTTGCCCCAACCACGGATCCAGTGGATGCCAAAACGGATCCTCCCCAACCAGTATCTCGCGCACCTCCTGGATCACGCTCGGTACATGGATCTGGCGGAAGGCATCCGCCCCCAGAATGCTAGTCAGGCGGTCCTGCAGGAGCAGGGACAACGTAGAGAGAAACTCCGACTCCCCGATCTGACCGGGATACCTCACATATTCATCAGGACACACCACTCTGCCCGACATGTCATAGGCGTCCCTGGTGCCACCGGGCAACCCCACTCCGGCGTCGGGCGGTGGGTGTTGTTCCGGGGTCATGTAGTGCGGAGCGCGTGACGAGCTTCTTTCGTGCGAAGTGGTCCCATGTTCTGACGCGGGCCTGGCCCGATTTCCGTTGGACACAACGATCCGCACCTCTTCTCACACCCCGGTCACGGCAGAGATATCGCTAGTTCAGCCGCCAGAGTCCCTGTCCGAAGATTCGATCTTGACCGTGATCTCGCCGGGAGGCTGCGCGGTGGGATCGGTGAGATCTGGGGGCGCCGCCGCAAGGCGCATTTCTCGACGCCGCGCCTCCGTCTCTTCGGCCCTGGCCTTGGCGTCCTGGTTGCGGAGATCGATGGCCCTGCTGGTCTGTATGAAGTCCTCACATGCGGTGCAGTGGCCAGTAACGGCCTCCAACACGGTTCCCGCAGTCGGCTGGGTGACGAGGGTCTCGATGGGCTTCTGGCTCGCGATGAGCTTCTCGGCCTCGGCCATCAGCTTGTTGAAGTCGATCAGGGGCTCGAGGAAGTTCGTCTCCCGTAGCGGGTACGCGCTCTTGTCCGCGACGAATCCCAGCAGTTCGTTGTCGATGACGCTGGCGATTTCGCCGAGACCCTGGAGCCGGAGGAACCGTTCACCAGGATCTTCCCTGGCCCACACCGACTGCAGGTAGTGGAGCCAATTGTCGTTCAGATGACATTGGAGCTGGTCGAACCCGACCCTGGCATCGGCGACCTCCATCTCCGTCGCGGCGTCGCCCGGTTCTGGGGTCTGTGGACCGAGGGAGGCTATGAGCCCGGCGGCGGCCTCGACCGCGCCGCGGAGCCCAGCGTCGTCCAATGAGTTGGAGTCCTCGCCTGCAAAGACTTTTGCACCGATTTCAGGGAAACCGAGGGCGCGCAGCTCAGCTTCCAACGCTGCTCCGCTCGTGCCGACACCGAAGTCTGCCGTTGTGACAGTGCGGAAGAATCTTCTGAGGCTCTCTGCCGCATTCACAGACTCGACCCGCTCTTTACTCATCATCTCAAGAGCAGTTCGCGCACGAACGGGGATCCTGGCCCATGCGACAGCTCTCCCCACATCGATGCGTGGAACATCGACAAGGCCACTGAGACAGTCGACCCAGTAGTCGCATCCTGAGAGCGCCTCCTGCACGATGTCCTTAGATGTCTTCAGGAAATCAAACGCGGTGGTGATGGCCAGTACGTACTGGGTCACCTCGTCGCCAAGACGCTCAAGCTCCGTCAGATGGCGGGCCTGACGCATTCGCTGCAACACTTCATCCGCCTTGAGCCGTCGTGCAGCTTCGAAGCCGGGCAGGAACGTCTTGTCGAGCAGTGCCTCAGTCAGGATGTGCTGATGGCACAGCACCCAGTCGAGCGTGAAATCAGGTCGAGTATTCGATAGAAGCACACAGGGGCGGACGCCGATCAGACGCGTCGTCACCACATAGTTTGTGAGAACCTCAAAATAGTGGCAGTTCAGGCTGTGGCATCGGTTCGTGTTCTCCACCACGCGCGTCTGCCGTTCCTCCCGGCCGACCTCACGCGAGGACTCGATGCGGGTCTTGCGGTTCACCCTCAAGGAATTGGACGCCTCGACCGTCTTCTCTCTGAGGCTGTCCGTGGTGCGCTTAAGGCCTTGCGTCACCGCCGTGCTCACCGACCCCGAAAGCTTGATGGGCATCTTCGAGATCGGGACGACACCGCTTGCGTCGACCTTCGTATTGGTCTTCTTCGCGTATTCCTGTGCTACTGTCAGCGCGTCGCGCTGTGTGAGTTTCTCACTGGTGCGAATCTCCGACTCCGTGGAGATCTCGTCCTCAGTCTTACGGGTGCTCTTGTCCCACGAGTGGACTTCCAAAGTCAGGCGCTCTCCGGGAGCCAGGCTCAAGCTGCCGACCAGTTCGCCCCTCGTGTACCCGGCCAGCTTCCACTCCTGCTCATGCACCGCGCACACCGCCACATGTGCATGCCCGCTGTCCAGATGATGGAACGGTAGCGGGTACAGCACACGGGCCAAGACCGCAGTGACAGCGTCGACTGTCCAGGTACCCACGCGGGGCCCACCGACACGTACCTCTCCCACAAGGGAGGCGAGCCCCTCCAATCGTTCCCTGAGGAGCCGGTCCTGTTCACGGACCAGCCACTCCACGTACCGGGACCGCAACTCATCGTCGGTGAGGTTGTCCGTCCGTGGAGCCTTCCTCGGATCCAGAACGCCATGCCGACGGATCCTGTGTTCCGGCGAGACGTGGGCGGTCGTCGAATGAATGCGACGTAGCGCCTCGCGCATTTTCTCGACTTTATCCGTCGGGCGGGGCAGTTCGGATGTGGGCAGGTCCCGCAGCAAGCGCTCGGCGAGCGGACGTATCCGTTCCTTGATCTGTTTCTTCTGCTCGGCCTCCGATACCTTCCGGAGTGCATGGGGCTGCAACACCAAGTAGCGACCTTTTTGCCAAGCCGGCTGGCGAGGGTCGGCGAAGAGTGTCAGCCCCACGAACCGTATGAACTGGGGATTCCGATCGGCCGCCAGCGTCTCTTCACACGCGGTCAACGCAGTGGGGCCGTAGGTTCCTGCTTTCACTTCTGCGGCAACGGATTCCGCGGCATCGAGGCTCATCGTGGTTCCCCAGTCCTCGGCTGATTCCCTACCTCATCTCGATCCCTCCTCCAGCCTGACACGATCGCCAGGCAACGGCGAAGCGACGCATTCGAGGCATGGCAAGTTCTTCGCGAGCATGCGAGCGCTCCTAGGGTAAATGGAACCTGGCAGCAGCTCGCGGTCGGCGACGAGCTGTACTCGTGCTGGATGCCCACGATGGGCGCCTGGTTCTTCAGGTCCGCGAGGGTCCCCGCCCAGGAGACCCGCCAGGCGTAAAAGTTGGACAGGGCTGCGTGGTGGATCTTGCCGGAACTCACCAAGTCGTCGAGCCCGCGCAGGATCACTTCCATGGGGAGCTCGTCGGGGAAGTGCACCCAGAGCAGGCCGATGTAGTCGGTGCCCAGGCGCTTCAGGCTGGCCTCCACCGAGGCGACCATGTTCTTACGGCTGTAGCCCGCCCTGCAGGCGCCCGGCTGCGGCGCGGCCCCGAGGGTGAACTTGGTGGCCAGGACGAAGTGGTCCCGGTCGGCGGCGATGCACTACCCCGTCAGCTCTTCCGACTCGCCGAACTGGTACGTGTCCGCGGTGTCAAGGAAGGTGCCGCCAGCTTCGGCGAATCGGTCGAGTGTGCGGCGCGCCTCGTCCGGCACGGCGCCGACACCTCAGCCGGTGCCGAAGTTCGCCGTACCGAGCGCGCACTCGGACACGCGCAGTCCTGGTGGCGTCGAGCAGCAGGGCGGAGTCGTGGAAGACGGCGTCATGATGTCGTCGGGCGTCGGCTGCTCACCGTCGGGGGTGCGGCGGGCGCCGATGCGGGCCACGCGCGCTCCGCATCGTCGACGTGGAGCCGCTACTGCGTCCCGACAGCTGCAACCCGCCTGATTTCGAGCGCGTCCGCAAGCAGCTTCACCGTCCCCATCCGGTGGTTCGTGGATCTTCCGCTCTCCAGCCGGCGAATGGTGCGCACGCTGACCCCGGACCGCTCGGCCACCTGTTCCTGCGTCAGGTCCGCCTCCTCGCGCAGCCTGCGTAACAACGTGCCGAGGTCGTCTGTCACCGAGCATCTCCCTACCCACCAGTACGAACGGCGGTGAGCCTACCCGCGGCCACCGGTCACGGATGGCCGGTCCCCTGACCTGTACAGCCGACATGACCAAGGTCACCGTCGGGGTCGGCGTCCCATGGACACCCAACTTCGAGGACGAGAACACCGTCGAGTTCGCCGTACGCCACCCGGCCTGGGGCCGCGTCGGGTATCTGGGGCAGTGCGGCCCCGAGTCGGCCGGCCCCGGACTGTCCTGGGCAGAGCTGACCGCCATCGCCGCAAGCGTGCCGGTGAGCGCGTCGGACACCCGGGGGCCTCGTCGATCAGGCACAGCGCCTGCTTCTCCTGCTGCCCATGCTCGGAGACCCGGCCACACCGGAGGAGGCGTGGGCCGTCGTCGCGCGAGCCCTCTCCCGCTCCGGTATTCCAGAAGACGTGGCCCCCCGGTTCGCGCGGGAATTGCTCAGGACTGACGCGGACGACCGGCGTGTGGAGCCGTTCTGGACGGTTACGGGGGACAATCCGGTACCCGTCTGCTCCGCCCAGTACAGCGCGCGCCAGGTCCCGATCGCCCTTGGTATCACCCTGAATCAGGCTCAGGCCCTGACCGACGCGCTCCGCGGCGACGGCCAACCATCGTGTGATCTTGGTTGGTCGTAGTCGCGAGCGGGAGCTCGTACTCCCGCACGGGCGGCTCGGACCGGTGCGGCAGCGGTATTCGTGGAGCCGACATCGGGGCCTGTCACTCCGCCAGGGGATGCCCAGGCGATTCAGACCCCGGAGGGCTCGCCGACGGGCGGAGGCCGACAGAGCCCGGTCGTTGAACAGCGTCACGAGGGCGTCTTCACCACGTGTGTCGTTGCGTTGCACGAGGTGCCATGCCGCATCGACCCGGTGACGGCCGTCGAGAGTGAGATCGTTCGTCAGCGCTGCCATGGTGTTCCAACCGTGCCGCCGGTGTTGCCTGATCATGGTGATTCTGAGCGCCGCCTCGACGCGCTCGGCGCCTGCGCGGCGGGGGTCGGCTACGCATGACAGCAGGGCAGCCAGACCACGCTGGCCCTCGAGCTCCGTCAGGGCATGAGCCGCCTCGATGCGGTATCGGCCGTCCAGCGGCAGCGTTCTCGGTCCTCGGTCCAGGACTTCGGGAGGTAGAGCTCGCGGTCGACCAGAGCCCGGCCGCAGGCCGTCAGGCGTGCGGTGGCCGGCCTGCTCGGCCAGCTGCCAGCTGTTCTTGCGGGCCACCGGGGCGAGCAGCCCGCGTACGTAGTCACGCATGCGGCGGCGGAGCTCGACCCTTCCGAAGCGATGCCCGACGGTCAGGAAGAGATCGTCCAGTTCGAGGTCCCACTGCGCGGCGGCATAGGTAGTTCGACCAGAAGCCCGGGTGGACCAGCAGCGACTCGCCCGGCACCAACGGGCCGACATCGTATCCCTTGATCAGCACCCCTCGATCCTGTCACCAGCCACTGACACGATCCGATCCGGGATCGGCAACGGGGCGCCGTCCAGTTACGGGACAGCTCTTAGGAAGGCTTCGAGATCGTGCACGTCGGTCAGTGCCCAGTCCTGCCTGCCGCACTCGCTGGAGAGGAACAGGGCGAGATCGCGCACGATGGCCAGTGCGGCTTCGATGGTGCCGTCGGTGCGGGGCAGTGTTCCGGCACGCCGGGATCGCTCGCGCGAGCGGATCATGAAGTCGGAGAAGGCCTCAACCGAAGGCCGCAGGGGGCTGGGGACCGCGAGGACCCGGCGTTGTCGTCGGCCGGCCGCGAGCCGCTCGACCTGGTCGGTGGCCATGGCCAGACCGCGATCGGTGAAGAAGGTCTCTAGCACGGGCGAGGGAGCCCATCGAACGACCCGGGCGGCGGGAGCGTTCGAGTACGGACTGGGGGAGGTTGGGCTGGCCGTCCCTAAGAAGCCGCCCGAGGGAAGTGATCATCGTGCAGGCCCGGCCGACGGAGTACTTTGCGGCGAGATCTGTCGTGAAGTCCTGCAGCCAGTCGGGGGGATTGTCGAGTTCGGCAAGGAGGTGTTCGGCCCGGACGAAGGGGCGATCGGGGTGACGCTGCCAGCAGGCCGAGCACAGTCCAAGCCCTGCGTGCTTCCGTACTCTGCCGCATCGCTCACAGGCGCGGGGCGGCTGTTTGGCCTGCCGGGGACGCGAGCAGTGCCCGCACCAGCCGGTGTCCTCGCGCAGAGATCCGGGCCGGCTGCAGCGAGGGCATGGATCCTTGGCGGCGTCGCGTTCGGACTTCCGCAGGCAAGTGCGGCAGAGAGCGGAGGATTTGCTCCGCAACGGGTTGCCGCATGCGGTGCATACGCGAGAGCAGGTGATGCACTGGCCGGTGGCGGCCTGGAGGACGCGCTGCTGTCCGCACCGGGGGCAAGCGGCACGGGTCGCGGCTTCCTTCTGCTGGGCGGTGCAGCGGCAGCAGTAGTGCCGGTCGATGAAGCCGACCGGTGCTCCGCAGCCGGTGCAGTCGCTCTGTTTGACGCCCATGATGCCGCCCTCTCCGGGTCAAAGAGGAGGCATCGAACGGCCCCGCGCGGAGACTGCCTTCGGCAGGTCGGCGACCGGTCGAATCGGGGCCGCGGGACGTTCGACGGGGGTGGTGTCGACCTCGAACAGGTCGTTGGGGGTGCAGTCCAGCGCGGTGCACAACGCGATCAGAGTGGACATCTTCACCTGGGAGGGCTCTTTGCTGAACAGTGCAGACACCGAGGCGGAGGACATTTGCAGCCCGGCACGTTCGGCCAGCAGCCGCTGCAGCTGGGTGCCGGTCCAGACCTCGCGCTGGGCGGCGGCCATCCGCAGGCGCCATCGGATCTTCATGCGGAGCTGTCCCCCTCGGCGGTGAGTTCGCCGAGCGTGGTGGTCACCGCGCGGCGATAGGCATCTTCGATGAACGTCGCGGAGGGACGGACGTATCTCATGGTTGAGCTGACCGTCCAGTGACCAAGGAGTTGCTGGATTGCCACCAAGTCCACACCACGCTCGTAGTTATGGGTCGCGCAGGCCCTCCGCAGGGCATGCGGACTGAACCGGTCGGTTGCCGGGCGGCCTTCGAGTTCCATCAGATAGCGCAAACGGTTGCGGATCGTCCCGCGGTGCAGACTGCCTCCGGATTCGTCCGCGAACAGCACCGGTGAGTCGGGGAACTTCCCGCGGACGTCGTCGAGGAACCAGTGCAGGACGAGGTCGAGTCCGTCCAGCATCGGCACCCAGCGCGGCCGGGGCCCGGAGGTGCGGGCGCCTTTGCCGAATCAGACGTGGAGTTTCCCGAACGGTCCGCGCGTGAAGTGGAGGTCCGGGCGGTCCAGAAGCGACACCTCTTCCGAGCGCAGGCCGGCGTGATAGAGCGTTCGGAACATCGCATAGTCCCGGGCGGCGGGTGCGTACTTGCGGGCGGTGGCGGTCCGGGCCTTGAGGAATTCGAAGAACTCTGCGACCCGCTCGGGGGTCGGTGGCGGCAGCTGGGCCGGGGAGTCGTCGCCGACATGCCGGGACGCGTTGAACTCATCGACCGGGCATACCAGACGCACGCCGAAACCGGCTTCGATCTCGACGGCCTTGCGGACCTGCAGGAACCGGTGGAAGCCCTTGAAGATCTGCACGTACTCGCGCCGGGTCGAGGCAGCCCGCCCGGCAAGAGCCAGGTCACCGACGACACGGTCGATGTCTTCGGGAGTGACGTCCCAGGCGGGCCAGCCCAGCGCGGTGAGCGTCCGCTCCAGCAGGCCGATGTCGTTCTCAACCGTCACCGGACTGAACCCACGGGCCCGCCATGAGGCGACAAACGCCTCAACGCAGTCAGCCTGAAACTCCCACGGATCGGCGGTCACCGGCTCCAGCAGGACGGCACCACCCTGGACCACCCTCAACTGGGATGCCACCGGCACACCTTCCTCGCGCCTAACCGATCAAGGCAGCACCTGGAGAATCCGGGCACCACCACGAAGACCAACAAGAACATCAGAAGATGGATACGGGCCGGTGGCAGCGGCGATCCGCAAAAAGGAACGTGTGCCAGCCCCAGATGGCTGGACCAAGACCTTCACCGACCCCCGCCTCTGCGCGGCCATCGTCGACCGCCTCACCTTCAACGGCACCATCATCGAAACCGGCACCGACTCCTACCGTCTCGCCAGCACCCGGGCACGGACCGAAACACCTGCCAAGGCTGGCTGACCGCTGAAGGCCTTGATGGTCCTCCGCTAGAAGGGCGGAGGACCACCACGTTGCCAGAGGACATCCGGCGTGAGCATTTCGTGGATGCAACGGCGCAGCCCGCTGTTGAAGTCGACCGGTCCGATCCACGGCACCCGCTGGAACAGATCGCTGCATCGGTCGGTACTTGGATCGGTCAGGAGGGCTCGGAGCTCGTCGGGGACGGGGTCGCCGACCAGGCACAGCCAGGCGAGGCCGGCGCCGATGCGGATCTCGGACGATCGACCGGGATCCGACCACAGCTCTCGGGCCCACGCCGGAGCGTGTTCATCCTGGTGTTCGCGGGCGAGCCGGGCGATCGCCAGGATCAAGCTCACACGGACCACCGGATCGTCGTCCACCGCCAGCCTGCGGTGCAGGGTCGAGGAGACGCGCGCAATCTCGCTGGTCACCGCCGCCAGGACGAAGGCGGTCGCGGAGCGAACATCGGGATCGGGGTCGAGGAAAAGAGGGAACAGAAGGTGCAGGTCGTCCGTGATGGCATCGCGAGCAGCCTGAATCGTCCAGTTCGTCGGACACATCGTGGTGCCCTCCGCCTCCAGCGGATCCTCGGCAACCTGGAGAAGGCCTTCGCGTGTTCCGTCCCCGAAGTGCTGGCATCGTCCGATCTCAGCGACCAGGCGAAGGGTGCTCGCGCGGAGCCCGGGAAGCCCAGTAGCCGCGATCCGGAGCAGGAACGGTACTGCCAGTGCTCCCACCGCGATCGTGCTGCCCTGATGATGGAGGTGTTCCCACAGTTCCCCCAACGCCCGGCCGGCGGCTTCGGCGTCTCCGGAGGCGAGCGTCCCGAGGCGACCGGGAACTTCCTCGCCCGGTCCGTAGAAGTGCGGGAACCGCTGCCAGGGGATCTCGTCGTACTTGAACCCGTCCTTGACCTCTCGCGGGATCGCGCCCATGACCGTCCGCATGTCGGCATCCGTGCCTGCCCACGCGCTGGGCCACCTGGCCCAGCGCTCATCGTCCATGGTTTGGCCTTCCGGTTCACCGACACCATCCGAACCCCGGGAGTCTAACGACCGATGATCAAGAGCGGGTCCGCCGCTGCCGCACTCAGGCGGCACCACACCACGGTGACGTCATTTCTCGTGAGCATCTACAGCATTGAAGATCGTCAACTGTTGCCCAAACCACTGATCAAACGCTGCTACTTCACGTGAACGAAGCCATGGCGGCGGTCGGCGTCGTCTCCACACCACTGATCTGGCTGTTGGACAGTCCCGATGCGGGCCAGCTCGCAGGGGCTTCAGTCCAGGCGGCCGCCGGGAGCGCAGGCCGGCGTCGAACTCTGCCGGGCCGACCCCGACGATCCGGAGCAGGCTGCGAAGGCGTTCCTGGCCTGGCTGGCCCCGAAGGCTGGGCAGCGGCCGTACTGGTGGCTGATCGTCCTGGACGACCTCGCCGACCTCCTCGTCAATGCCGACGGCCCTGACAACCGATACAGCCTGTGGCCGCCGCCAGCCCACATGGACGGACCCTGGTCACCACCCGCCGCCGCGACTCGGCCCTGACCGGGGAAGGCCGCCGCCGGATCGCGGTCGGCCTGTTCACCGAGGCCGAAGCCGTCGCACATCTCACCACATCCCTGGCAGCCCAGGGCAGAGCCGAACCCGCCGACCAGCTCACCGCCCTCGCAGAAGACCTCGGACACCTGCCCCTGGCCCTCTCCCAGGCCGCCGCCTACCTCATCGACTCCGGCGAGACCGCAGCCGCCTACCGTGAACTGCTGGCCGACCGCGCCACCACACTCACCGATCTCGCCCCCGAGGCACTGCCCGACGAGCAGGCCGTCGCCCTCGCCGCCGCCTGGTCCCTGTCCCTCGACTGCGCCGACACCCTGCGCCCCGCCGGCCTGGCCCGGCCCATGCTCCACCTCATCGCCCTGCTCGACCCCCACGGCATCCCCCAGGACGTCCTGACCGGCGAGACCGCCCGAGCCCAGCTGGCCACGCACCGCACCCCCACCAGCTCCAGCCCCACCGGGGAACCGGCCCCTGTCTCCCGGGCGGACGCGGTGCGCGCTCTTCGCGTCCTGGACCGGCTCAGCCTCATCGACCACACCCCCACCACCCCGCACCTGGCAGTCCGCGTCCACCAGCTCATCCAGCGCGCCACCCGCGACACCCTCGCCCCCGACCAACGGGACCAGTACGCCCGCACCGCCGGCGACGCCGTCCTCAACGCTTGGCTCGACATCGAACGCGACACTGCCCTCGTGCGGGCCCTGCGCGCGAACACGACTGCCCTCATCGGCGGCACCGCGGACGCCCTGTATCGGCCGGACGCGCACTCGGTGCTGTACCGCACCGGCCAGAGCCTCGGCGACAGCGGCCAGGTACAGGCCGCCATAACCCACTTCGACCACCTCGCCGCCGCCACCCGCATCCGCCTCGGTGCGGACCACCTGGACACGTTCATCGCCCGGAACCTCCTCGGCGACTGGCTGGGAAGGCGGGAAATGCGGCCGGCGCCGCTCAAGACTTCGCTGACCTGCTGCCGGACATTGTTCGGGTGCTGGGCAAGGACCACCCCGACGTCCTGTCCGCCCGGGCTCAGCTCGCCGTTTGGCTGGGGGAAGCGGGGGATGCGGCGGGCGCCGCTCAGGCCCTCGCCGACCTGCTCTCGGAAATGGTTCGGGTGCTGGGCGAAGACCACCCCGACACCATCACCACCCGGAACGACCTCGCCGGCTGGCAGATCGAGGCAGAAGACGCGGCCGGAGCCGCACGGACATACGAGGAAATCCGTGAAGCTCGCCGACGGCTCCTGGGCGAGAACCATCCCGAGACTCTTGCCGCTTGGGGCAGCTCCGCTCACTGGCGGGGCCAGGCAGGGGATGCGGCAGGGGCCGTCGCGGTGACTGAGCAACCGCTGGAGCACATGCTGCGGGTGCTGGGCGATGATCACCCCCACGTGCAGGTTATTCGTCAGAACCTCGCCCACTGGCGGAAGGAAGCGCAGGGGTGCACCCCGGGCCCCGGATAAGGATCGTTTGACGACAGGCAGCCGATGGGTCCGGGTGATGTAGTCGGGACAGACTGATGTCTGCCATCGGTGAACACCACCCCGAGCGGGCGAAACGGTCACGGCGGCCCGTTCAACACGCCGGACCCGTCCACCTTCTACGGCGGCGACCACCGCGGCTATACCGACTACCAGACGCTCACCGCCTGAGCGGCGAGGTCACCCGTCGCGAACCGGCTACTTGACCGCGCAGTAAGCCACAGGGCGTCCGCCTTCTCCACCTACCCCCCCCCACCTGGGAGTTCCCATGTCCACCGCGATTACTTTCTCCGAGTACGGCGCGCCTGAGGTGCTGCGACCGACCAAGATCCCGCAGCCCCAGCCGGGCCGGGGCCAGGTCCGGATCAAGGTAAAGGCCGCCTCCGTGAACCCGCTCGACCTGAAGATCCGATCCGGCCTGATGGCCAAGGCCTTCCCCGCGAGCTTCCCGCTGATCCCGGGCCTCGACGCCGCCGGTGTCGTCGACGCGGTCGGCGAGGGAGCCGACGTCGTCGTGGGGGACGAGGTCCTCGGCGCCACTGTCGGCGGCAGCTACAGCGAGTACGCCCTGTTGGAGCGGCCGGTGGCCAAGCCCGCAGCCCTGCCGTGGGATGTCGCCGCCTCGCTGGTCACCGTCGGCCAAGCCGCACACCGTGTCCTCGACCAGCTGGGCGTCGAGGCGGGCCACACACTGCTCGTCCACGGCGCCGCCGGCAGCGTCGGCTACATCGCCGTACAGCTGGCCGTCGCCCGCGGCGTCACCGTCATCGGCACGGTCGGCGAGCAGGACATCGAGCGCGTCACCGCTCTCGGAGCCACCGCCGTCCGCTACGGCGACGGCTGGGCGGAGCGGGTGAAGGCGGCAGTCTCGGAGGGCTTGGATCTCGTCTTCGACGCCTCCGGCGCCGGAGTGCTCGCAGGCTCCGTCGCCCTGACCGACGAAGCGGCCAAGGTCATCACGATCGCCGACCTGTCCGCCCAGCAGCACGGCGTGCGCTTCAGCCCGGGCACTGCCGACCGGGGCGGCCAGGCCCTGCCGGAGCTGGTACGGCTGGCCGCCGACGGGCGGCTCACCGTCCCGGTCTGGCGCACCTACCCCCTGACCGAAGCCGCCCAGGCGCACGCCGACCTGGAGGCCCACCGCAACCGGGGCAAGGCCGTCCTCCTGCCCTGACCATCGCACCCTCCGAAGCACTCCCCGAACAACGGAGAATCGCCATGCCCGCGCACACCTTGCCCGAAGCGACCTACGCCCGCACCGTCCTGGGCTCCGGCTCCGGCCCCGGCCTCGTCCTCACCCACGGCGCCGGCAGCAGCATCGCCGGCACCTACGGACCGATCCTCGAAGGCCTCGCCGCTGGCCGCACCGTCGTCGGCGTCGACTACCCCGGCAGCGGCGACACTCCCCGCTCCACCACGCCCCTCGACATCGACGAGGTGGCCGACCAACTCGTCGCCGCCGCCGTCGCCGAAGGTCTGGAGACCTTCGCCCTGCACGGCTACTCCCTCGGCAGTCCCGTCGCGATCCGTGCCGCCGCCCGCCACCCCGAGCGCGTCACCGCCCTGGTCCTGACCGCCACCATGGCCCACCCCAACAACCAGCAGGCACTGACCATCCACATGTGGGGCAAGCTCGCCGCCACCGGCGACCGCCGTCTGGTGAGCGAGTTCCTCTTCCCGCACGCCCTCAGCCCTCAAGCCATCGAGGCCATGCCGGCCAAGCAGCTGGAGGAGGTCATCACCTACGCCGCCGCCGAAGTCGCCGACGGCACCCCCGAGCACGCCGACCTCGCCAGCCGGATCGACGTCCGCGACGACCTCGCCGCGATCCGCGTCCCCACCCTGGTCATATCCACCACCGCCGACCACATCGCACCCCCTGCCCTGCACCGCCACCTCGCCGACAGCATCCCCGGCGCCCAGCTCACGGAGATCCCCACCGGCCACCTGCCCATGGTCGAAAGCCCCGAAGAATGGCAGTACCTCATCACCAACTTCCTCGCCAAGCACAACGCCTGACCACCTCCCGCAGGGGCCAGCAACGGAAAGATCGTGTCCCCGGGCACGAAAACCTGCTGCGCACGCGGCAGCAGACGTCAGCCAGGACCCGCCCGGAACTCGGAACTCACCGCGGTCCGGGCCGACGGTCCTCGACCCCCTGGTCGCCGAGACCGCCCACCGCACCGAGATCCACTTCGGCTACGCCTGGTCTCCACCGGCGGCCAGAAGCTCGATCGCCAGCTCGACCCCCTCCCCGCCGCTGGGTGCCGGCGGATCTTCGCCGACAAGAAGTCCGGCCAGGACGACCTGCACCCAGAGCTCAATGTCCATCCCGGTCGACCAGAGCAGCCCCACAGCGGCGGCGCCGACATCCACGGACTGTTGCTCGTCCGCTTCACCGGCCACAGCCCTCGCCGCGGCCTCGCCACCTCCTCGCGCCTTAAAGGCCACGACCAGATCGTCATCGCCAAGCAGGGCGGCTGACCGTGGCATCGAGGAGCTGCGCGGCGAGGAGGAGGTCACCTTCGAGTTTTCGGGGGCCCGCTTCCACGATCGGCGTGTCCACCGGCCGGCCGGACTCGGGCAAGGGGAGCAACGCCCGCCGGCCAGCCGCGCAGGACTGAGCAGCGGCCAGCGCCTGCAGCTCGTCGGCCCCGACCTCTCAGGGTGATGGTGCCGGCTACCCTCCTTGCCATGTCGAACGCGTCCCAGGCCGCGGCGAGTACCTGCCTCGGCTCAGACGATTTCGAGCGCGCTCATGGTGTCGGACAGCATCGCCTTCCCCCGATCAGTCGATCTTGCAGTGACCCGATCGTCGCACCCAGGAGCCCCGCGGCGTGAAGTGCTGTGGACACCCCGGACCCTGTGGATATTCGGGCTCTGTCGCTGATCTTGTGAGTGGTTGCCCGGCCACCGTAAGCGGCTGGGAAACTGGGTAACTGCCGTGACGATGGCTGATGAGCCCCGGTAGGGTTGTGATCTTCGGTTGGCGGAAGCCACCCGGAGTCACCCTGAGGCTGTGCCGACACGATGAACCCCGACGACACTCCCGCACGGCTCCGACTCGACCGTGCTCTGGACTGCTTGGACGTCACCTTTCGCGGAATGACCGCCCGCAGCGACGAGACCCAGTGCGACTGCCACTGGGGCAGCGAAGAAGAGCTTGCGCAATTGAAGGTCCCGGACGTGGTGCTCGACCCGGACCTTCTGCGGCGCACCTGGGATGCGCCCGACTGGAACGACCACGGCGCGGTGCTGCGCCGTATCCTGCCTCAATTCGCCAGGGCGCTGGTCAGTGGCCTCGTGGAGCCCATGTTTGGCATGGACGAGGTCGGACGTTCGTTCATTCGCGGCCACTGGCGGCAGTGGCCTGCGCACCAGAGCGCGGCGGTGTGGGAGTTCCTGCGTGCCTGGTGGGCTCACACCCTCGCCGAACCGAATCCGGCCGTCCCTGTGTATGAGGTCCTCGCGCTGTGCGCCGAGGCATCTGCCACGCTCAGCCCTTGGCTCAACACCTGGGAGGCACTCGAAGACCGCGTTGCCGACCGGCACCTGACCGAAGCGGCTGCCCACTGGGAGTACGACCTTCTGGGCGATCAACTTCCATGGGACGCGTGGGACAACGCAGATGACCTGCGCACCGAGCTCGCGGCCTGGCTGGTCCGGCACGCCCCAGCGCGGCTTCAAGCCCAGGACGCTCCCGAGGAACTGCTTCACCGCATACGACTCATCGGACTCACCGGCCCCGCCCGCTGGGAGGACCCGCACTGGCCCAACCACCGCTATTGAGCCGGCTTCACCACGCCGCCTTCCCTGGTATCAAGAGGCCGCCTTGACCTGATTGGACAGCTTCAGGGCGTGAGGAGTACGCGCTTGCGGAGGAAGTCGAGGTTTACTCGTCCATATCGTCCTTGTGGCCTGCCCTTCGACCTGGCCGGAGCTCCAGGGAGTGGAGAGTCCGGCGGTGACGGCGTCGATGTCGCGGCTCAGTCCGTTGATCAGGGAGTGGAGAGCGGGCAGGTTCGGGGCAGCTGGTCCGGATAGCCTTGAGGTCGGCGGCGTCATGGGCGGTCAGGTATGCGTGACCTGCGGGGCGACCAACTGCCCGCCTGAATGGAGCGCGTCCTCGCCGACGAAGCCGGGCAGCCGGACTTGTCAGACCCGCCATCTACCGTTTGCCCATGACATCGACAAATCTCGCTCTGTTTGATCAGGCATGGTCCCGGTTCGAGTCGTGGCTGGCCGCCCAGTCGCCAGCGGATCACGCCACACTTCGATCGCCTGCAACGGCTGCTGAGATCGCTGAGCTGGAGAAGCAGCTGGGCTTCGCCCTTCATCCTGAGCTCAGGGGGCTGCTGGAGCGGCGGAACGGTGTTGTCGGGCCCGAGCTGAGCAATGGACCCGAGCCAGGGGTTTTCCCGGCTGGCAACATTCTGCCGCTGGGCCATCGGCTCAGCTCGACCGCTGAAATCGCATCGATGCACAGGATTCTCGTGGACGTCGGCGAGGACAACGCCGAGGTCGAGCTGTGGGATGAAGAAGACCTCGCTGGCCATCTGCATCTCTGTGTGCCGTTCGCGCTGCCCAACGACGGAGGTGTCGCGTTCGTCGACCACCGGCCTGGGCCCACGTATGGGCACGTGTATGAGATGGGCATCGGCTCCGGCGATCTGGAAGGCACCCTCTGGGGTTCAAGCCTGACCGAGTTCGTCCGCGCCGTGACGGACGCTCTGGAGACGGGCACTCCGTTCAAGTACTACTGGCCAGCCACCTTCGAGCACTCTTCGGGCAGGACCTGCATCGAATGGGAGATCCGTTCGTAGATCGCATCGCAGGCGCGGTCTTGGGTCGTTGCCGAGGGATGCCTGCAGTCATCCCCTCCGATTCAGGCCCGCCGCGGGTGAAGTGCTGTAATACCCGAGAAGGGGCCGCACCCAGCTGGAGGAGATGGTTTCGGTACTCCAGACCCGTTGCGTCGAGCTCGAGGGCGAACGGGACCGCGCGCGTGAGGAGATTCGCGCCGAGGTGCAGCGCGAGCTGGACCTGTCGGTCGAGTACCGCCGTCAGGCCGACCGACAGCTCGAGCACGCCCGCCGCGCGCCAACCGGGGGGCGTACGAACTTCGGCTGGCCGCGGAAGAGAAGGTCGCCCGGGAGCAGCTCGCTGTGCGGCAGGTGGTTGACCAGGCGGCGGACGCCGGCTCGGCGTTCGTCCCCCAGCCGTCTGCCTATGCTGATCAGGGGATGACGACTCCCTCGATGGAGCAGATCGCGGACGTGCTGCGCGAGGCTGCAGAGCAGCTGGCTGAACAGGACCAGGACCTGGACGAGCTGCGTGAGCACAGGGGCCTGGACCGCGTCGGCCCGCCGGCCGACGAGGTCGTCGTTGTCCGTGGACAAGTCGTGGACCGCGGCGATGTCTCCGCTGAGCGTGAGACTGTCCACGAACAACCGGCAGACAACGCGGACAACTCTGTGACCAGGGACGTTGCGAGCGGCAGACCGAGCCGCGGCAGAGCCGAGCCCTCCATCGCCCGGGCGGTCGAGATGGCCGCCAACCCCGTGGAACTGGGTGCTCAACTTCAGGCGCTGCGGGCCTTAGCGGGAGCCGAGAAGTGGTCGCACGCCGTGGACATGATGAGAACGAGACCGGGCTTCCTCGGGGAGGGGCCGACGGAAGCGGCCCGGTTGAGGAATGGCTGGCCGGCCGTCGTCTCCCCGAACGGTGGAAGGACCTGGAATGGATTCTCGTCGGGCTCGACGCCACCCCGCAGGAAGTCACGTCCTTCCGCAGGGCAATCCACCGCCTGAGAACCACTCACGTAAGCACGTCTGCCGACATCAGCGCCGCAGTTCTCGCCCGCCGTGCCGCTGCTGCTGCCCGTCCCCAGCCGGCAGCCCAGCGGGCAATCCGGCCGGACCCCGAACGGCGCTGGGACGCAGCCGACAACGTCGGCGCACGCGACAGGGGCCTCGGGCAGCCGCGCTCGCAGCGGATGAGCTGCCCAGACCGCTTCCACTGAAGGCCCCACGAGGCCGTCCATTCCATCGGCGCCTACGCGGAAGCCGATCGTGCGATGGCGCGACGAAGCCCTCGCCATCACCTCGCTCACCCTGATCGTCACCATCGGGGCTGGCTACACCGCCGCATTGGGGGCCGATCCCGGGCCGGCGATCTGGAAGATGGCCGTCTTCGCGGTGCTTGCGCCGGCCGCTGCGGTGCTGATCGGCATCGCCGCCATCGTCCTCACCTATCCTCCGCCGAAATCCGGCATCTCGGACCGGCCACCCCTGCACGTACTGACCGGAGGCGTCCCCGCCCTGCTCGTCGGGCTCACCGTTCCGCCGCTCCTCGGCCGAGACCTCGGCGGCCGGTGGCTCGCCGACCTCATAGGACTCCTCTAGCCGACGGGCAGCAATGAAGAGGCGCCCGACGTCGACCGGATGCCTCTCTGCGTCCGACACCGACGTCAGGGGAGACGCGAGACCGCCTGTCCGCGTACTCGTAGTAGAAGTGCTCAGCCAGGTACGGATGAACGTGCCCAGCTGTCAGGTGTGCGGCTCTGCGGCCCAGTCGGGCGGCCACCCGGGGCGCTTGCTAACATACATACATGCATGTACGAAACCAGTTGGACCGGTCAGCCGGGCGGGGCTCGGCCAGTCGTCCCCGTTCCAGCCCGACCGAACGCAGCGTGCAGACCCGCGGCGCCCTGCTGGAGTCCGCCGCCCGGGGCTTGTCCCGGTACGGCTACGGCAACCTCGCGCTGGAGCAGGTGGCCAGAGACGCCGGGTACACCCGGGGTGCCCTCTACCATCAGTTCAAGGACAAACAAGACCTGACCCTGGCGGCGCTCCAGTGGATCCTCGACACCTGGGAGCAGGAGGTGGGCCGCCTCGTCGGCCAGGAGTCGGAGCCCGTCGCGGCGCTGCTGGCCATGGCGCGCGGACACGCCGTCTTCTGCCGACGCGACTTCGCCCGCATGGCGATCGCGCTGCGGCTGGAGTTCACCGGGCAGGACCATCCCGTCGGGCGCGAGGTGGAGCGGAGCTACGACGAGCTCGTCACCCACTGCGTCCAGCTCATCGACGCCGGCCGCGCGGCAGGAACGATCCCGTCCGGCCCTCCGGCCCGTACTCTCGCGCTCGCCTTCGTCGGCGCCCTTGAAGGAACCGTCGTTGCCCTGGCGGGCCAAGCTCCGCATGACGAGCTGCTCGCCGAACGCGCCGTCGCCGGCGTGCTCGGACTCGCCCCCGCTGCCCCCGACCGGACGCCTTGGCTGGGTACCGGATGACGCCGGCGGCTACCGGGGTCAGATGGCTGTGCTCGCGAAACCGAACGGCCTGCTCGGCAGGATCTGCATGGCCGCGATCGTGCCGTTCCGGTACCTGATCGTGTACCCGGCGCTGATGCGCATGATCGGACAGGGGTGGCGAGTCGGCACGCCGACCTGACTGCGGGCACCTCGGCAAGACCAGGACCGTCCCCCGCCAGTCGATGAAGACGCCGCTACTCGCACTCGCCCGAGGCAAGTTCCCGAGGGAAGTTAAGGAGATGAAGGTGGAAGCAGGAACCAACCGTCCCGTCCACCGAGACGGAGCGAATGGTGATGATCGCGTGCTGACCGTCCGTCAACAGCACAACATTCCCGAGGTGATCCGCGCTCTCAGCCCGACCGACCCCGACTACATCGACGTCTTCACGCTCACCACGAATGACACCTCACACAGGTCACCGGAGCAGTGGGCCCGCGCGGCGTTCGAAGACGTCGCGGGCCTCAAAGGCCAATTCATCTGGCGGGTACTTCTTGGCCTGCGTCTGAAGCGGCAGGCATCACCGGACCACGTGGCCGGATGGATGATCGCTGACCGCTGCGACAGAGGGATCCGGCTCGAAGCCCACTCCTGGATGCTGACCGGCCACCTCGTCGTCCACGTCGATGACGAGCAGGTGTCGCTGGCCACGATCCTCCGCTACGACCGGCCGATAGCGGCACGCATCTGGTCGCCGCTGTCCGCAGTACACCGCCGATTGGCGCCCGACCTGCTGCGCGACGCGCACAGGGTTCAGCAGCCGAGGCAACGCCGATGACCCCGTCCGCGAAGTACGACGAGATCGCGCGGACGGCACAGGTCCTACTCGCAGAGCAGAGCGGGCCAGAAAGCTCGGACACAGGAACTGGGCACGTTCACCCGTACGTGGCTGAGCACTTTCACCTGTACGCCGACACCGCCCCCGACACGAACCACTGCACGAGCGCAGCGGCGAGATGGACTCCGGCCCGGGCGGCCTCAAGCGTCTCCGGCGAGGTGGGCGTCTGGCCCCCGTGACGGGACGTCTGCCCCTCCCACAAGGCGCGCATCATCGCCTCCGCCGGGGCGATCGGATCGCCGCCAGGCCCGGGCACCACGACTCTTCCCAAGTCACCAGCACAGCGGCGCCGGATCCGCAGGCACAGCGTCAATCGAGGGAAGACGTCATGAGCAAGAAGACCCTGCCGCACGCGGGGCACGCCGCCGCGTGCAGTGAACAGCCGAAGCCGTGGCAGCGCCGAGGCCGGCGCGGCATCTCGATCACGATCATCGTGATCGAACTCCTCCGTATCGAAGCCGAGACGGTGGCCTGGCAGGACCCCCTGGAGAGCGGGCTGGCGCCGGCCGTCGCGCTCCTGGGCGTCGAGCTGGTGTGCGGAACGGTGCGCAGGGTTGCCCGCCTGCTCGCGCAGCTGCTCCCCGAGCGGATCGAGTTCACGCGTCCGAACGGCAGGCCGCGGTTCTCGTTCGGCTGGTAGCCGTGACCTCCAGCGGTCACTCCGCTGTCGCCCCGCCCGCCATTGCGGACGGGGCGACAGCCCTGCCCGAGAACAGTGGGGAGCACGACCTCATGCCCGTCGCCTCGCTGGCGGAGGCATACGACGAGTTCCTGAACCACAGGGAATTCGTGCGCCAGCACCTCCACCGTAAGGGGATCTGGGACGAAGCGGCCGAGGACCTGCTGTCCCTGATTGGTGTCCGGTATGCGTTCTACCGCCGCGAAACGCGGATCGAGAATCCTCCGGCGTTCCTGACCACGATGACCAAGCACGCAGTCGCGGACTACATGCGGCGGCACCGGAAGTCCGACATCCCGATCGGTGACGGGGAGGACCTCATCCCGCTGCTGGGCCATGAGCGCTCGACCGAGGACACCGTCCCCGACGGCTTCCTCAATGAGGAACTGCTGCTGAAGGTGAAGAGCCTGCCGAGGCGGCAGAGCGAGGTCATCGTTCTGATCTACATGAATGGTCTGTCGTACGAGGAGGTGGCCAGAACCGTGCAGCTGACCCCTCGGGAGGCCGCGGCGCGCCGGTCGCTGCTGGCGGAGCAGAAAGAGCAGTTGCGGCGCCACGGCCAACTGGTTGACAGCGGGCGCGCCCTCGTCACGGGTGCGCTCGTCAAGGTGATCACCGACCGTGGGTGGGACCGCCGCGATTGGCCGCCCCTGCCTCGCCAATCCCAAGGACGGTGGGTCGGCTCTCCGGAAGGATCCTGGCCCGAGAAGCTCACGGTCGAGCTGCCCGCCGACCTCGTCGCATGGCACATGCAGGGTGCTGGTTCACCTCGAGCAGCCCGATCGATGAGCTCCACAAGTGGCGCGAGCGTCATCCCACTGCGCGTCCCAACTGCGCTACGAGGCCCGGCTGTGGAGCCCGGGCGCTCGCCGACTACCGGCGTCTGGCCGCCGAGGTCCTCACGCCGGGCATGGTCTGGCGCGACGCTGTCCTCGCCAGCATCTCTGCGGCCTTTGTGCGGCATTGCGGCATCGACAAGATCAGGATCAACGCCTTCCTGGACAACACGAGTAGCAGTCCCTCACACGCCCCACGGCGGCCCCCGGGAATCCCTGGCCGGGCCGCCGCGTGCTGTCCGGCTGCCGTCCCTCGAAGGTGTCACGGTCCCGGTTCCCGCACGCGTAGGGGTCTGAGGAACATCCGTGTCAGATCGTGCGCTAAAAGTCCAGCTCAAGGCCGTGAGCGCAGCCTGATCGACTGCATGGGCAGGTGCCCCCACCTGCATGGGCAGGTGGGGGCACCGAATCCCCTACCTGACGACTTCACCGTCGGTCCAACTTCGTTGTCGCAAAGTTGCGTTGGCCCAACTTCATTGGCACGGGGGCCGTTTTCGCTGTTACAGGTCAGCGTTGCAGTCGCTACGAGTGGCTCTGTTCACGAGAACGGGCTCTGGCTCAACTTCTGTGACGCGGACACGCTCGGTTATCAGCGCGCGGTGAGGACAGGCTGGGGCCTGTAGTTAGAACGGCGGGTCTTCGCGGCATCCACCTGTCCAGTCGTCTTCCAACGAAGCGCGTTCGGCCAGAAGGCGGGCGTATCGTTCACGGGCTTCGCTGTCGGCCGCGTTCTCCAGATCGCTGGTTTCGTGACCCCAGGCCTTCAGCGCGTCCAGGACACAGTCTCGGTTGTGGCGGTCAGAGCTGGTGTCCAGCAGACGGTGGGCGTGGCCGACTAGCTCGCCACGGTGCTCGGCAAGAAGGGGGTGTTCTGCGAGGGGGACTGCCGCGACGAGGGCTGCGTCGCGCACTTCCGCGCTCTCGTGGCAGAGGAGGGGATGGACGGCGCAGAAGATCGTCGGCCGCAGGTCCCGAAACGCGCGCACCTCATCGTACTCGTGGAAGAACCGTGCACCGTAGAGGCGTTCACCAATGGCGACGCGCTCGTCGTCCGCGTCGTAGGCAGTGTCGCTGAGCCACTCCAGCAACCCCACGAGCGTTGGATGGACAGTGCCCTGGCCTATGTCACCTGCCGTGATGGCCGGGTGGTGGAGGATGGATGCGATGAAATGGGCTACGGGAACGGTGGCTTCGTAGATGGTGTTTTGGTGGGTCACCTGCCCGAGAGCCTCTTTGGCAGCGGCTTCCCTGACGACCGGGTTGGAGTCGAGGAGGCGTGCCAGTGTCTCTGGCAGGGATTCGCCTGTCCCGCACGCTGTAGCGAGGGACGGCCAGTCTGTACCGTCCAGGAGCGCTTGATAATCAGGTAGCGCGTTCGGGTTCGGCTTCTCGGTCTGCCTGCAATTCTTGGCCACAGAGGGAGGCTATAGCGGTGCCGATCGGGCATGCGCGCATGGCGTCACGAGCAGAAGAGGACGCGCTTGCGTAGGAGATGGAAGCCTGCGCGGCCGAACATCTGGCGCTTGAGCATCTTGATCCGGTTGACGTGTCCCTCGACCACGACTGAGTTCCAGGGCAGGGTCAGACCGGCGATCACGGCGTCGCGGTCGCGGTCGATGCCTGCGGCAAGGGTGTGAAGGCTGGGCAGGTCGTCCTGACGGACGGCGTCGAGCCACTCCGGGAGTCGTTCGCCCTGGCGCTCGGTGAGCATCCGGGCGAAGGAGCGAACGTGGCCGGTGAGGGCTTCAAGCTCGGGGCAGTTGGCCAGCACAGCCTTGAGCCGGAGCTGCTCGATCTCCGTGAGCGTTTCCGGACGGCTGAGAATCCATCTGGCCACCAGGCGGGGTGCTGGGGTTGTGCAGTGACCGGTCGGGGTGATGTGCGCTTCTTCCTGATGTATGCGCTGACGATGCCGTAGCTGCCCCTGTAACCGAGCGGGCTGATCTCCTCCCGGAGTTTCCAGGCGTTGGCGCAGCCCTCGTTCCAGTGGTCGTCGAGGTAGGGCTTGTACTCGTCCAGCGCGGAGGCTCGGTTGAACTGATACTGACCGGTGAAGAGGTCTTCCGGTCTGGCGGCATCGGCAAGGCTCTTGACGGTGCGATGCGTCATGTGAAGTTGGCGGCCGATGGAACGGCGGGTGTGGCCGGCTTTCAGCATCGCGTGGACCGTGGCGTGCCTGGCCCGGATGCGGTTGGCGAACCGGTCGCTGTTTCAGGGTGAGGCCGGATCCACCACGGATGGTGCGGGAATGTCAGCCCCCTCCGTGACTGGTTCGGGGGCCAAGACTCGCAAGCACTGGCGGTGGCGGGCAACGGCCCGATCGGCGGCCTCGCTGAGGTTGTGCCACAGATGCCACCGGTCAGCGACCTGGATTGCTTGGGGTGCCCCGGCTGTGGCGCCTTCGGCGTAAAACGGAGCACGGTCCCGGCAGATCACCTCGATGCCAGGGCGCTTCGCCAGCCACTCAGCCAGGCTGGACGCCTCTCGATCGGGCAACAGGTCCACCGGCCGACGGGTCTCGCAGTCGACCAGCCGCAGCACCGTGCTGCGGCTGACAGACACTCCGAAGACGCTCGCCATCCGGGCGCCGGCCCGGCCCGCGAGAGCGAGGCCGACCATGGCCAGAGTCGACCGAAGACGTTCGGTCCACCGGCTGTATTTCCTGGTCAGCCCCGGTATCTGCTCGACGAACGTCCGCCGTCCGCATACAGCGTCCAGACAAAAGAACGTGCGGACTCGCAGGCACAGAACCACCCGTCGTCCTGCGCTAGGTACATCGGCGGGACACCGCGGGTAGGAGCTGTGTATTCGGCTTGAAGAGCACCCGCAACTCGCACACGCCGCCCCGGCCGCCGCACTGCGGGCCTCGACGCGTATCGCCTCGTCGTTCACTTCCACTGACAGCACCGTCACGTTCGCGACCGACGGGAACGACAGCCCCTTCAGACCAAGCAGTGTCTCTTCCACGATGCCGAACTGTTGGCCACCCCAAGATTGGCACTGATCACTTTCAGGCAACTTCCCGGACGCTGCTGCGGACGCCAGCCGTCACTCAACGTATGCGCTTCACGGAAAGCGAGCCAGAACCGGAACTCGTGAACAGAACCACTACGAGCTTCGGTGGGCGTTGTTGCTGGTGCGTCGAGTGGCTTCCTTCGGGCCATCCGGACGCCAGCTAACGGGGATGGCCGCCGTTCTGGCCAATCTGGCCTGACCCGCACGGAGGCGGAAAGGGGGAAGCGTCCGGGCGCTTCCCCCGTAAGGCCTGTCCGATCAGCGCCGCTCAGCGCCTCGCTCGGCGCAGCCAGCCCAGTGCCCCGCGGGGATCGGGCAGCTTCGCCGGGCCGTCGGCGTCCTGGCAGCTGCTGTGGGGCTGCACGTCCTTCAGACGCGCGTCCCAGGGGCCGTCCGCCACCGACAGATAGACGAGGAGCGGACCCTCGGGCAGCGGCAAGGTCTCCCTGCGCGCGCCGATCTCGTTGACGACGGCTCTTCCGGGACTGGGAAGCGTGGCGGGGTCCGTGTGCCCTGCCAGTCGGTAGAGGTGGACGATGAAATTGCTGCTGCCCTTGAAGTGGAAGGTGACGTCGGCCGTCCCTCGGGTGTGGAGAAGGACATCGGGTCCCCAGTTCTCCAGTCGGTCCTCCGCCAGGCGCCGGGCCTCCGCCAGTGGCAGGATCCGCACCTGCCAGGAGTCGCTCACCTCCAGCCGCAAGCGCAGACGCCCGTGCTCGGGGACGGACGCGATCACCCGGCCCCGGAAGTCCTTCTCCGTGGTGTTGACGAGTGGACGCCCCTTGGCGTTGGAATCGTCGAGGCGCCACAGCCCCGTGTAGCCGCCGCCCTTCACGGCCAGTTCGACCATCACAGGGCCGGGCGGGAGATCCTTCACGGTGATCACGTCGTTGTCCCGGCCGGTGACGGTGCGCGGCTTGAAGACGGGCCCGCACGTCCAGGCCGACGGGTCGGGCTTCGGCGCGGGCGGGGAGGACGCCGTCAGGGGCGCCTGGTCCGGTGCCTCGGCTCTGGCCTGCTTCTGGGCCAGAGCCAGGGCCCGGATCTGCTCCGGGGTCATGTCCAGGATCTGGTCCCGGGTGAGGCGCAGGCCCTGAGCCGGGGCCTCGGCCGGGGCGGCGGGCGGGGGGGGGGGGGGGGGCGGGGGGGGGGGGGGGGGGGGGA
>NZ_JBHJTL010000037.1:27998-72059 GCF_042264065.1 Streptomyces sp. NPDC056222
CTCTGCGCCCGGGTTGGCCCCCGCCCGGTGCCCGCCGGGGGCCGGGGGGGGGGGGGGGGGGGGGGCCCGGCCCCGGGGGGGGGGGGGGGGGGGGGGGGGGGGGGGGGGGGGCGGGCGTCGGGGTCCGTTCCAGGACCTCCTCTGGATCCTCGTCCACGTCCACCCCGTGGTCCACCGCAAGGCCCGTCAGCCCGTCCACGTACCCCTGGCCGACCGCACGGAACTTCCAGCCGCCGGACCGGCGGTACAGCTCCGCGAGGACCATCGCCGTCTCGCCGCCCGCGTCGGTCACCTCGTACCCCACGACCGTCGCGCCGTCCGGCCCGAAGACCTCCACGGACAGCCCGCACACGTCCCGCAGCGCGCCCTCCTCCGCCGACGCGACGACGAGGACGCGGGTGATCTCCTCCTCGACCGAGGTGAGGCCTGTCTCCAGCCACACCGTGCCGTCCTCGCCGGCGGACAGCCGTACCGCGCCCGACGGGTGGGCCGGAGCGCCGTCGAACACGATATCGGCGTCCCCCCGGACCCTGCCCTGTTCCGTCACGAGCAGCGCCGCGACGTCGACGCCGTTCCGGACGGCGACGCGCAGTGCCGCCGTCGGGACGAAGGCGTTGTCTCCCTTGATCAATCCCCTGAGCATGAGCGGATCTTGCGCACGACGGGGGGACATACGCAAGGCCTCGGGTGCGGACACCCGGGGCCTTGCGAAGGGGAACAAGATGAATTCCTGCAGAGCTACCCAGGCGCCGCCGGATATGCAGACTTCTCGCGTCTCCGGGCAGGAGCCCATGCCGGACCGGACTACGTGCCCCACGACCCGAACGCCGGCTGGGCTCTACATGCAGTACACGGTCTCCAGCATGTAGTCCTCGCGGGCCTGGCCGCGACGGCGGGCCTTGGTCCGGGCGCCCTTCGCCTTCACTGGGCAGCGGCGCCCGGCGAAGTCCAGGTCCTCGATGTTCACGCCGAGGATCTCCTCCGCCCGCCCCGAGGTCTCGTAGAGCATCCGCCATAGCGTCTTCTCACGGAGGTGGACGTCGCGCCGGCGATCAGCCGGTCGACGGCCATCTTCGAACGGGCCGGGGTCTCGGAGTCCGGTACCGCCAGCCTCTTTGCCCAGGCCGGGACCGTCGGGCCCCCTCGTACCCGCGCTCGGAGCACCAGCCCGTCCAGGACAGCACGGCGCCGAGGGGGGCGTTCCAGGTGTTCACCGCCGAGCGGCCCCACAGCAGCTCCAGCACCTCGCCGATCTCGGCGTCCTCCACCGAGGCGAGCGGCCGGCCCGAGCGTGGGCACCGCTTTCCCCCTGCCGCAGACAACGGGGCCGCTTCGCGTAGCGGCCGGAGAACGTCACCGCAGGTGACGGATCAAGCTGCCGCAGATATTGGGGTGTTATCTGTGGGGCAACTTCAGACCGGTCCCGCCTCCGCCGACCCACCGGCCGCCCACCAGGGCCGACGGAGGCTTACTGATCGTTTCAGAATGAGGTTCGCAGGCGGCGGAAGCATACGAGGCTGCAGGCCAGTTCGAGCAGCCCCTGGTGGAGATCGGCGCGTCGTTCGTATACCTACAACACACGTAGGGCCTGGTCAACGTCACGCTCACGCCTGGCGAGCGCATGCAGCACGGCTTGGTCGCCGTGCCGGTCCCGGGCGGCGGCAACGAGCACGTCCACCGCGATGGCGAGCGCACCATCGGGCACTCGGCATGGCGCGTCGACACTGAGCGCGAGGTCATCAAGGTGAACCGCTAGCTCGACGCAACGGGTCTGCAGGTATCCGTCGAGCAACATCTCCTCTCCCGGCCGGTGAAGGACAGCCACCCGCCGATCGGCCGACTCCATGCCCAGCCGCTGCGTCAGCCGCATCCACGCTGACCGGGCCTGCTCAGCCACGACTGCGGGGCCGGCTGCGGCAGTTTCCTCGCTGCGGGCACGCACTCCGACGTTCAGCGCAGAGTCCGGCAGCGACGTATCGGCGAGCCGCGCGTAGTACCGAACCGGTGACACCGGTTCTGCGCCGACTACCTGACCGTCGAGGAACCACTCGACCTGGAGGACGCTACGCGCAAGGTGGCCGGCCAGCCCACCCACGGACATCCCGGGGAGCACGGATTCGGTCTCCCAGCGTCGGGCTACCTGCTCTGTGGCCAGTAGGTGCACCGCCTTCTCGGCAGCCTGCAGGTAGGTCTTCCGGATCTCATAAGTCATTCGGGCATCGTCGCAATCTCATCATCACAGCAGCTGACAGGTCCACGTTGTGGATCGACCCGCCGCCTTGGCCGCCTGGACAGCTCGCCCATGTGGGGAGTGTGGTGGCACGGGAGCGGGCCGGGCCCAATCGGCTTGCATCGAAGGTCTACGGGGTTCCCCCGGGGACCACGGTCTGTCTCAGGCCGCGGTCCCTTGGTGGGCTTGGTGGGTCCTGGTGGCGGACAGGGCCGCCGCTAGCCGGACCGAATCGGCGGAGGCGGCCAGCAGCGGAAGCCGGACGGCCGGGCTGGGAATACGGCCCTGGGCGTGCAACACCCCCTTGATCACGGTCGGGTTCGGTTCGGCGAAGAGCGCGGCGGACAGCCGGGCCAGCTCCGTTCCCAGCCTGCGGGCCGGTCCGGTGGCGTCTCGCTGCCACAGCGAGATCAGCTCGGCGAAGTCAGCGGTGCGGACATTGGCCGACGCCAGGATGCCGCCGCGGGCGCCCGACGCGAGCAGCGGCGAGATGACGGCGTCATCGCCGCCGAGCACCGCGAAGCCCGGTGTCGACGAGCCGAGCAGTTCCATCGCGGCCGCGTCGATCGCACCGGTCGCGTACTTGACCCCGACGACCTCCGGTAGGTGCCCGAGCGCGTTCAGAGTGCCGGTGCTGAGCGACTGACCGGTGCGATACGGGATGTCGTAGACGACCAGCGGCAGGCCCCCGTGTTCGGCGAGTGCCGTGAAGTGCGCCAGCGTTCCCGCCTCACCGGGCCGGGTGTAGGGCGGCGCGGGAACCAGCGCCGCGGCGACGTCACCGCTCTGAGCGAGCTCCCGCAGTGTCGTGATGGCGGCGGCGGTGTCGTTGGTGCCGACGCCGACGATCAGCGGAGCTCCGTGTGCCCGGCAGGCGGCCGAGCAGATGCGGACCACCGCCCGCTTCTCCTCGGTGGTCAGCGTGGCCGCCTCCGCAGTGGTGCCCAGGGCGACGAGTCCCCGAGCGCCGCCGACCGACAGCGCCTCGTCGGCGAGGCAGGCGAGCGCGTCCGGGGCGAGGCGCAGGTCGTCGGTGAACGGAGTCACCAAAGGGACAAACAGGCCGGTGAGATTCGCTTCGGGCTTCATGCGCCCAGCCTGACCGACACAAACCCGGTAGATCCAGTTCATGTTTCTTCGCTTATACGTAAGCTCACCTTATGCTCGATGTTCGACGACTCCACCTGCTGCGCGAACTGGACCGACGCGGCACCATCGCGGCCGTCGCCGAGGCGCTGACCTTCACCGCCTCGGCCGTCTCCCAGCAGCTGAGCGTGCTTGAGCGCGAGGCGGGCGTACCCCTGCTGGAACGAAGTGGCAGACGGGTGGTGCTCACCCCCGCGGGCCGCACCCTCGTCACCCACGCCGATGCCGTCCTCGAACGCCTCGAACTGGCCGTCTCCGAGCTGGCCGGGGCACGCGAGGGCATCGCCGGGCCGCTGCGGATCGGGACGTTTCCCTCTGGCGGCCCCGCGATCGTGCCCGCCACGCTGGCCGAACTGGCCCAGCGGCATCCCGCGCTGGAACCAATGGTGCAGGAGATCGACTCGGCGCGAGTCTCCGACGGCCTACGCGCCGGCGAACTCGACGTGGCCCTCGTCCACGACTACGACTTCGTGCCCGCGTCACCGGACACCACGGTCGACCAGGTGCCCCTGTTGGAGGAGCCGATGTACCTGGCCACCGGCAGCGTGCCCGCCACCGGTCTCGTCGCCCGCGGCGAAACGCTGGCCGAGCTGCTCGGACCGTGGGCCATGTCCCCGTGGATCACGGCCCGGGACGGCACGACCGGTCACGCGATGGCCGTGCGCGCCTGTCAGGCAGCCGGATTCCAGCCGCGCATCCGCCATCAGGTCAACGACTTTCGTACGGTCCTGGCACTGGCGGCCATCGGGCAAGGCGCCGGATTCGTACCGGAGATGGCCACCGCACACGCCCCCGAGGACGTGGTCCTGACCCGGCTGCCCCTCTTCCGCCGCTCGAAGGTCGCCTTCCGCGCGGGCGGCGGCACCCACCCGGCGATCGCAGCATTCGTGGCGGCGGCGCGAACAGCGGTGGGTGCCACGGGCCGTGCCTCCTTACTGATCGCTTCAGTGAGTTGAGTCGCGGGTCTTGTGCTCAGTGATCTTGTCGGCAGGGTGTCTGGAATGCGTGCTGATCTTGTTCCTGACGACCTGTGGCAGCGGGTGGCCCCGCTGCTGCCGCCCGCTCCCGAACGGCGCCGCTGCTACCCCAGTCGGCTGCATGTTCGCGAAGGGCAGCACTCGCCGGCGTCATGTACGTGCTGCGGACCGGTGTTGCAACGCTGACCGCCAGGGCGGCGCACTGCGGCAGGCTCAGCAGTTCCGGCCCCGGTCCCCGCCTCGGAGGGGAGCAGCAGCCCCAGCCCAGCCACGTCGCCGAGGAGTCGGGGCAGGGGAAGGCATCGACGCCAGCTGAGGGCGGCTTGGGAGTCCCTCCCGGGTGTCGGGCGGAGTGGTCGCGCAGCAGGTCTCGCAGCGCGTGTACGTCGGCGCATCTGCCTGCCAAATACTCAACCTGGGCGTCGGGGCCCTGGTTGTTCACGTCGCTGGCCTGCTCTGCGAACGCCTCGTGCACGGCCACGTCCAGCACGTCATCGTCCAGGGAGAAGGAGTCGAGGAGTTCGGCGATCTCCTGCGCACTCACTCTTCCTGGAGGCGAGGCCGGCTGCGCTCGGGGCTTCCCCGAGCCATACGGGTTCCGGCGTGCCGGTCGCTGGCAGCAGCACCTCCCACTCGACTCCGTCGGGCCAATGCCCTACGTGCACGCGACCGTCCCCGTACAGGTTCGCTGCCGCCCACGCCGAAGGTCGCCCGCGTGCCAGAGCGGTGAATCGGCCGCTTGCCCAATTGGGCAAGAACGATCTTGAAGTTACTTTGTGCTTCCGCAGTCTTCGAGCGCGGTCAGCTTCACAGAGGAGTTCGTCGCGAGTTCGCGGGCACCGTGAGGGGGGTGTGAACCAAGGAGGAGATCGGCGGGCTTGGCTCTCTCGATCTCTTTCCCTTCCTCTCGGATCCACGGCTTACCTGAGGGCGCCTGAACGATGAGGGCGTCAACCACGAACGGTTCCCAGATCGCACCGGATGTCCTGCGTATCACTCGCTCGGAAGTTCTGGAGATGGTGACCTCGGGGATGTCCAGGCGGGAGCAAGGCGGAATCGCCCCTACAGGGAGCCGCATGTAGAGCTCGTTTTCCGCGCTCAGCGGGAAGTTGAGGCGCACGGTTCCCTCGACCGGGTCGAGACCGCGGTTGGTGATCACCAATCCGCCGCGCTCGGGCCAGAATGTCACGCTCGAGGCCACCTTTCGCGCGTCTTCCTCCTGTTGCTCACGCGACTGGGCGAGCTGGTCGTTCGCGATCTCTGCCGCCTTGACAGTGCCCCAGGCGGTTACACCCAGGCCGAGCGCCGCGATCAGTGCAGCAAGGACGGCAGTGTGCTTGGCCCAGTCCGCTCGTTGATACCGGCTGCGAATTGCGTCCGTGATTCGCCGCACGCGACTAGGACTCGGCGCGGTGACGTCAGACGCTGGAACCGGCGGTGTTGGGGGTCCTTGAGGGCGAATGGGTGGTCGTGGGGGGAGCTGTCGTATGCGTAACCGGGGAGGGCGGGAACGGGGCAAGAGGCGGCCTCGCATTCACGGACGGATCCTGTCCTTGAGACGCACGCGTGTGGGTCCGAGTTCCCTGAGCGTGAGAGGACACAAGCTCCGCTGCGCCCTCATCCTGCTCTCGTGATCAGGTACGGATTCGCCATCAAGGCTCTCCCCCAGGGCGGCAGGCCCTTCGGGGAGGAGGACGACGACGAGAACGACGAGACCACGGGCACTGAACAGTCCTCGCTCGACGAGGCCAACCCCAGCGTCTCCGACCCCGCTCCCACCGACGACTTCGAGGACGACCTCCCCGAGGACCCGAACGCAGCACCGGCCGCACCGGCCGAGGATCCCGCAGCCGCACCCCGGGACCCGGCCGCCGCTCCGGAAGGTGACGCCGGCCAGGACCCGGGCGCCACCCGACGCCGCCTTCTCCGCGTACACCGGCGTCGACGGTGAGCGGGCCTGGCTCGACCGCGCGCCCGACGGCACACTGATCGGATGGGTCCGCGACTCCACAGCCCAGGTGTGGCGCTACACAGACCCCGTAGCGTGGGCTGCCGACGTTGACGGGGCACAGATGACCCGGACTCACGGCCCGTCGGGCCGTCGACCGCCGCAGGACTCCATGGTGCGGCCTCGGGCACGACGCCACGTGACCCACGTCACGTCGGGCGCGGACAAGATTCCGTTATCCGGTGCCCATGCCGACCTCTCCCATGTGTCGGCATCGTCAACAGGCAGGACAGGCAACGTGAATCAGGGCATAAGCACGGAGCAGGCCCAGGGTCGGGAGCTGGTCAGGGCGGCGATGAGCGGCGACCCGTGGGCACGGGACCCGATGATCGCCGCCCATGTGCCCCTGGTCTACAACGTGGTGGGCCGCGCGCTGAACGGACACCACGACGTCGACGGCCTCGTGCAGGAGACGATGCTGCGGGCCCTCGACGGACTGGGCGGCCTGCGTGACCCGGACGAGTTCCAGCCGTGGCTGGTGGCCATCGCCGTGGACAGTGTCCGTACACACATGCAGCGGTCCCAGCTCCTCGGCGATGCCGATGGCCTCCCCCTGCCCGGGCCGGACTTCGCGGACCTGACCATCGAGCGTCTCTACCTGTCGGGGCAGGAGCGCGAGGCCGCCGAGGCGGCGCGCTGGATCGAGCCCGACGACGGCGTTCTCCTGGCGTTGTGGTGGCTGGAGTGCATGGGCAAGTTGAGCCGGTACGAGATCGCGGCGGCCCTGCAGTGGCCCGTCGAGCACACGGCGGGAGGGGTGGAGAGCTTGCGGGCGCGGCTCGACGCGGCCAGGGTCGTCGTCGGTGCGGTGTCGGCGGACCCGCTCTGTCCGGCCCTCGGATACGAGGCGGGTACCTGGGACGGCCGCCCCTGCGCCGCGTGGCGCGAGCACTTCGCCCGGCACGCCGGCGGCTGCGCCCAGTGCTCCGCCCGTTGGCGAGGCATGGTGCCGCTGGAAGCGCTGCTGGCCGGGCTGCCCCTGGTACCTCCGCCGACGCCGCTGCTCGCCGGGGTCCGCGAGTCCGCCGCATGGGCGCTCGCGGCCACCCCGCAGGCGGCGACCGGGACACCGGATGCGTACGAGACGCCGGAGCCGCACCGCGAACCGTGGCAGTACGCCACGGAGGGCCGAGCCGACTGGAGCGATCAGAACCACGACACCGACCGGTACGACCACATCGCCTCGATCGATCTGACGCGCCCGTTCCTGCCGGGCATGCCGCAGGAGGCGCCTTCGGTGCTCGGCTCCGCCAGTGCAGCCGCCCGGGCGGCTGTGCCCGGTGCGCGCGGGGCACGGAACGCCCGCCGTCGCCGCCGTCAGGAGCGGGAGCGCAACCGGCGCAGGGTCGTCGTCACCGCGGGCATGGCGGTCGTGGCGCTCACCGGTGGGTCCTTCTACCTGAGTGGCGGCCGCGGAGCAGACGGCGATGCCCTGGAAGTGAACCGCGCGGCAGCGCCGGCGCCGGACCTTCCGTCCGCGCTGGAGGCCACCGGCCTCACCCCGACCCCCTCGACGGTGTCACCCTCCGCTTCCGCCTCTGCCTCTGCCTCGACATCGCCCAGCGCCAAGGCCACGCCGCCGACCCGCACCGCGGCGCCCGATGCGGCGAAGACGACCACGCCCCGCACCTCGGCGCCCAAGCCCAAGCGCACGGAGGCCGACACCGGCACCGGTTCCGGCAGCGGCTCGGGTTCGGGTGCGAGCAGGCAGGGCGACTCCGGCTCGGGCTCGGCCGTCGACCAGGTCGTCAGCCTGGTCAACGCGGAGCGCGCCAAGGCCGGATGCGGCCCGCTCACGGCGAACTCGACCCTGAACAGGGCGGCCCAGGGCCACTCCGACGACATGGCCGCGCGCGACTACTTCGACCACAGCAACCCTGACGGCGACGGACCTGGCGAGCGGGTCACGGCGGCCGGGTACCCCTGGTCGACGTACGGCGAGAACATCGCCATGGGCCAGCGCACCCCGGAACAGGTGATGGATGCCTGGATGAACAGCCCGGGCCACCGCGCGAACATCCTCAACTGCGACTTCAAGGAGATCGGGATCGGCATCCACAACGAGGGCGGTCCCTACTGGACGCAGGTGTTCGGAGCCCGACGAGGGTGACACCGTCTCTGGGACGGCCGCCGGGCGCCACGGACGTGCGATCCGCCACCGTGGACCCGGCGGCCCCCGGTCGAACCGGCAGCCGTACAAGGACCGATCCGCATCCGCCGTGTCCACTGACGCAGGCACTTCCTGCGGCGCCGAGGCCCGTGACAAGGGCGCAAGGCCAGGCTGTGCGAGCTGCCGCGGCTCCGGCACCGTCGCACCCCACTGCCGGACACGTCGTCTCCTCATCACCGTGGGGTGTGATCACACCTTCTTTCCGCCACCCGGGTGGCTCAGCAGGACCTAGAGTGTGCGCGTGACCGAGCAGAATCCCGAACTTGTCGCCGGCCGGTACCGGCTGGTGGAACGCATCGGCCAGGGCGGTATGGGCCGGGTCTGGCGCGGCCTGGACCAGCAGCTCTTCGGACGCGAGGTCGCCGTCAAGGAAATCGTCTTCCCGCCGGGCCTGGAGGACGACGACCGCGCCGCGCTGCTCAGGCGGTTCGCGGGCGAGGCCCGCGCAGCGGTCACTCTCAGCCACCCCGGGGTCATCACCGTCCACGATGTGGTGGAGCACCACGGCGCCCCCGTCATCATCATGGAGCTGATCCGCGGCCGGTCCCTGGCGGCTGCCATCGGCGAACGTGGGCGACTCCCCGTACGTCGGGTGGCCGAGATCGGCGCCGCCATGCTCGACGCGCTGGCCGAGGCGCACGGGGCGGGGATCGTCCACCGCGACATCAAGCCGGACAACGTGCTGTTGACCAAGGACCGTGTCGTCCTCACCGACTTCGGCATCGCGCACCTCGCGGACGCCACGACCAGGCTGAGCCACAGCGGGATCGTCATCGGCACGCCGCAGTACATGCCGCCGGAGCAGCTGGAAGGCAAGCGCCCGACCCCGGCCAACGACCTGTGGGCGCTCGGTGCCACCCTCTACCACGCCGTCGAGGGGCACCCGCCGTTCGACGCGGTCGGGCTCCACGCCCTTGCCGTGGCCGTCTTCACCAGCCCGCACCGACCACCGATCCATGCCGGTCCGCTGACCCCCGCGCTCGACGCGCTCCTGACGAAGGACCCGTCGCAGCGCGTGGGTGCGGCGGAAGCGGCTGAGATGCTCGCGTCCGTACTGCGGGCCTCGCCGCGCCGGGCCGACGAGTCTGCCGGGCCCGGCGCGCCGTCCGACCGCGATGCCGAACCCGACCCCGCACCCACGCCCGACCCCCGGTCGGCCCCCGCGCCGACGCCGGACGCGGCGGCGGAGCAGGCCTCCGCCCCGACGATGCCGCAGCAGGCCCCCACGCCCCCGACCCCCACCGTCCTGGACCCAGGGTCCGCGGCCGGTACCCCGGACGGCCCCGTGCATGACCGGCCGGCCGCCACACCCGTACCCACACCTCCTGGCGGGGACCGTGTCACGCTCGATGCGACGGTCAATTCGCGGCACGGTGAGGGGACGGCCGCCCGGCGGCGTGGTCTCACTCGGCGCTCCGCGATCCTGGGCACGGCGCTTGCCGTGCTGACCGCGGGCTCCGTCCTGACCTGGACCCTGAACCGCGACGACGAAGCACGCCGTCGCGGGGCAGCCGGCGGCGCGGGGAACTCCACTGTCACAGTGGTGATCGGGGTGGACGCGCCACTGAGCGGTGGACTGTCCTCGATGGGCGCCGGTATGAAGAACTCCGCCGACCTGGCGGCCCGGACCGCCAACGAGTCGCGGCACGTCCCCGGCGTGACGTTCGAGATCAAGGCCCTGGACGACGGCGCCGACCCGGTCAAGGGCGCGCCCAACGCGGCCGAGTTCGTGTCCGACGAGAAGGTGCTGGGGGTCGTCGGCCCTCTCAACTCGGGTGTCGCCCGAACCCTGGTACCGCCGCTCGCGGAGGCGGACATGGTCAACGTGTCCCCGGGCAACACCGATCCCACCCTGACCCTGGGCACCGACTGGGCCGACGGTCCCAGGTCCCGCCCTCACTCCACCTACTTCCGCACGGTCGCCACGGACGTCGACCAGGGGCCCTTCGCCGCCGGGTACCTGCATGCGGCGAAGAAGACCAAGCTCTACGTGATCGACGACGCGAGCGCCCACGGCACCGCTCTCACCACCGGTCTCACGGCCGAGTTCACCAGGCTTGGCGGGAGCGTCGTCGGCACCGAGCAGGTCGATCCCGATGAGCGTGCCTTCGACGGCCTTGCCGTGAGGGTGCGGTCCTCGGGCGCCGACGCCGTCTACTTCGGTGGCTACTACGACACCGCGGCGCCGCTCTCCCAACAGCTCAAGCAGGCGGGGGTAAACGTCCCCGTGATGGGCGGCGACGGCATCTTCGACCAGCAGTACCTCACGGCGAACCCCGAGGCCGAGGGCGACCTCGCCACCAACATCGGGGTGCCCGCCGAGGAATCGGAGGCAGGGCAGGACTTCCTCACCCGCTACCAGAAGGCGAACTACCCGGAGCCGGCAGGCTGGTACGGCCCCTATGCCTACGACGCGACCTGGACCCTCATCGAGGCGGTGAAGGCGGTCGTGACCGCCAACGGCGGCACCCTCCCCGACGACGCCCGTGCGAAGCTGCCGCGGGCCGTCGCCGGATCGACCTTCGAAGGGGTCACCGGACCCGTCGCCTTCAACACATACGGCGACACGGTCAACCCCCGGCTGACGGTGTTCACGGTGAACGCAGGCAGCTGGAGGACGGTGACTGGCAGTCGGGCCACCCCCTGACACGCACGGGGGCGGGCATCCGGTTCTGCCGACCGGCGTGACACGCGGGCGGCCCTGGCATCGAGCTGCCGAAGGCACCCGTCGCGCCGAGGGCCGCGCACGAGGAGGGTCTTGGGATGATGTGCGGGCAGCCTGTTCCTGCGTCGCACCAGCCCGGAACCACGGAATCGGCAAGGAGCCTGGGGACTCGACCGAGTACGACTGTCAGTGCATCAACTGCGCGTTCGCGCCCGAGAGCTTCAAGCACGACCCGGACCGCATGTTCCGAGAGGTCCCGTACTGCCTTCCATCCGGCGAGGAGAACGCCGGCGACCAGCCGTCACATTGCTGCTGGGAGGCGGCCCTTCGGCGCTCACTGCCCGGTGCGGGCCGCCTTCCTGGCCCAGAGGATGAGGGGCACCTGGAGGGGGAGGCGTGCGTAGGCGAGGGTCTTGGCCGCGGTGGGGCGGTTGCGCCAGTCGTATGCCATCTTCACGTTGGCCGGGAAGACGGCCACGAAGAAGAGCGCCGTCGCCCGGGCGCCGGCCTGGCGCGTCGCCGGAATCGCGAGCCCCGCGGCCAGGACCAGTTCGGCGGCGCCGCTCGCCTGCGTCCAGCCCCGAGGGCTGCCGGGCAGCGCCTTCGGCACGGTGGCGTCGAACGACGCGCCGCGTCGGTGCGCGCCCGTCTCCAGGCTCCTGACCGCCCCGGCAGGCGCGATGACCTTGCCGTAGATGTGATCAAGGCATCGGAGCAGTCCTGGACAACCTCGCGGGGCGATCCTTGGCGGCACCAGGGCGGGCCGGGCACCGCTGGGAGGAGTCGTCCGCCTCGCAACCTCCGACCGTAACCTGTGCCGCGGCCTACAACGGTGATGTGGGGGCAGACGGACAGCACCCTTGGAGAGGAGCTGTTCATGCTTGGCATAGTGGCTGCGGTGCTGTTCTTCATCGCCTGGCTGATCAACGCGGCGGACATCAGCACCAACGACGTGTTCTCTTCGGCGAACGTGACGCTGCTCGGTTTGACTGCCCTCGCCCTTCATGTGGCGGGAATCGGTGCCGGTCGGGCCCTCAAGCGCCACCGCTGACACCGTTCCGTGTCCGTCGGGGCCGCGGTGTGGTGCGCGGAGCGATACGGGCTCCCCAGCACGCCGCGCGCCCCGGCGGGGGCATGCCCGCCCGTCGCCGTCGACGAACCCGAGATCGCGACCGTCGGGGAGACCCGCGCAAGAGGAGACACGCCCTGAGCCCCCGGATTCACCCACGGCTCCTGGTGGACCGGACGGGATGTTCCTGAGTCATAGATTCCAACTCGACTGGTCTTACCACTAGACCATCAGTCCTCTGTGCTCGTAGGGTCTCCGAATGCCTCTGCAACCGGTCAACCGACGCTCGGTTCCTGACGAAGTGTTCGACCAGCTCTTCGGGGAACTCGTGAGTGGCAGCCTTGCCCCCGGCGAAAGCCTTCCCAGCGAGCGACGCCTCGCGGAAGTCCTCGGCGTCTCACGTCCCGCGGTACGGGAAGCGCTGCAACGACTCGCACACGCCGGCCTGGTGGAAGTCCGCCAGGGTGACACCACCACCGTTCGGGACATCCGCAGAGCGGGTGGCCTCGATCTGCTCCCTCGTCTCCTGTTCGCCGGGGGCGAGATCGACCTGGGAGTCGCCCGCAGCATCCTGGAGGCACGGCTCCACGTCGGCCCGAAGATCGCGGAACTCGCGGCACGACGCAGGGGACCAGCTCTCGCCGCTCCGCTGCGGACCGCCGTCCGAGCGCTCGACGACGACACCGATCCCGTGAACAGGCAGCGCCATGCCCTGACTTTCTGGGAGCACGTCACGGATGCGGCCGAGTCCGTGACCTTCCGCCTGATGTTCAACAGCCTCCGAGCGGCCTACGAGCCCGCCCTGGAGGCTCTGGCGCACGTCATGGCCGCGGAGGTGGACCGGACCGACGCCTACACCGCTCTGATCGACGCGATCGTCCGAGGCGACGCGACTGCGGCGCGCACCCGCGCAGAGGATCTGCTGCGCCCGGCGACCGAGGCCCTGATCGACGTCATCGATCAACTCGAGGAGAGTCATGAACCTGCGTAGAACCCTCATACGGAAGCGGGCACTCGCTGACGGGACCTCAGACGAGACCGCCCGTGCCCTCGTTCGGGCGGACGAGGCCACGCAGTCGTCGCCCCGCCGGACCGAGGTCGCGCTGGGAAGCGTCTTCCGGGCCTTCTGGCGCTACCCCTCACCGTGGATGATCAGCGGTGTCTTGGTGACAGTGCTTGCCTGCAGGATCGTCATCTGGGACTGGCGCATCGACGACGCGTACGCCCCGGTCATCCTGATCCTGCTGTTTCCGCTCCTCGAGTGGCTGATACACGTCTTCGTGCTGCACTGGCGTCCGAGGAAGGTCGCCGGAGTCGTACTGGACACCCTTCTGGCGAGGAAGCACCGCGAACACCACGTCGACCCGCGCCAAGTCCCCCTGGTCTTCATCCCCTGGAAGGCACTCGTCTGGGTCATCGTGGGCTACAACGCGGCGGCCCTCATCGCCTTCCCGCGACTGGGCCAGGCCCTGACGTTCATGGTGACTGTGGCGGCGGCAGGGCTCGTCTACGAGTGGACGCACTACCTGATCCACAGTGACTACCGGCCGCGGAGCAGGGCCTACAAGGCGGTCTGGCGCAACCACCGGCTGCACCACTACAAGAACGAGCACTACTGGTTCACGGTCACGACGACCGCCAGCGCCGATCGCCTCCTCGGGACCTACCCGGACCCGGCCACGGTGCAGACCTCACCGACCGCCAAGAACCTGCACGGCGTGGCGTGACGCACCTGCCGCATCAGCCGTGGGCTCGGGACCTGGGTGGAGCCGGCTGACGCCAGTCGGACCCCGGCGATCCGGAACTCGAAGAAGAGTGCAACGAGGACGGACGGCGCACCTGGTACGGCTCTGTCGGGACGATGCGTACGCAGGTCATGCTGGACCGGGATCCGCAGGTGTCGGCTCTCGAATGCAGTCCTGAGGAGTTCGTAGGGCCTGTTCCAGGACGGCGGAGGCCGCGCCGCGGGATTCCACAAGGAATGGACGTCGATCGGACTGTGCCTGCCGATAGGCGAGTACGGGCCCGTCCCCCAGTGCCAGGCATCCGGGAGCGTGGGTCCCGACCGTGTCGGCACCCACGCTCCGAGCTGTACATCCGAGGAGTCAGACGCCACTCCATCCAAACAGCGGGGCTGGGCCCTGCCCTTCTTCACCGTCCAGGGAGCCAAGGCCCGGCACCTGCACCCACCGGGTCATGCGCGTTCTTGCGGCTCTCCCTGAAGACCCGGCTGATACTCCCGCCCATCGGACGCGAGCGGCTCCACCTGGCGGCCCTCCAATTCCCGCTGCCTGGCAGCCAGGGCCCTCGCCAGCACCTTCGCCCGGTAGGGGTTCGACGCACCAAGGGCCTTCGCCACCTCCACGGCCTCGTCCAACAGGGCCAACCGTCGCTCGGGCAACTCCCGCACCAGAGGCGACGCGCTCGCCTCCACCAGGACGTACGCCAGCTTCGACCCGTACGCCTCCGGCTCGACCTCTGCCAGAACGCGGTAGATCCACAGTCCCTCGGCACCGCGCACCACCCGCCGGTTGGCACTGAGCAGCCTGACCCTCGCCAGCACAACCATGTCCTGATCCATCGATCCCCCTTCGTCCCCCCACCCCCGACCTGTGCACGTCACACGGCGAGACAGCACAGCGAACGCGCCGACAACCGAGAAAGGTTGCCGACAGGTTGGCCGGAAGTGGATGACGACGAGTCTGGCTCGCGGTACCAGTCGCCACAAGGCCGAACGGACGTGCAGTACGTCCTACCGAAACGCCCTCTGAACAGGCATGATGGACCTGACACTCACACAAATCCCGTCTACCACCCCCTTACGTCGACTCACGGACGGCATCCTGTGCATGAGTGCCGGTTCCTGATCCAGGGCTTGAGCATCTTCGAGCAAGGGGCAGAGTCCGGAGCAGACGCGGCAGCCCTGGTCTACGCGTTCCCCTGTCAGGTCCGAGCGTGTTGCGGCGCGGCCGTACGAGCGGGCTGGGGGACGCGAAGGTCGTTCGTGAGGGTCTCCGGCGAGTCGGTGCCAGCGAAGACTCCCGACCGGCGGCCGGGAGTCCAGCTGCGGGAGGCCCCGTCGAGCCGCGAGTCCCGCACCGATCCCCTGAGCTTCCGCGACCTCATGGCGCCGGCGATCCTGCCGCACGAGCGCATCGCCTCCATGAACTTCCTCTTCGAGAACGAGTTCATGAAGAAGCACAAGCTCATGCAGGTCGTCGACGTCGTCTTCGGCGTCCACGACGACCGTGCCGTCGAGCTCGGACAGCGCATCCGGGAGCTGGGAACCCGACTCACCCAGGCGCGCTCCGAACTCGCCGCGGCTCGGGCGTTCGTCGAAGAACAGGACCTTCCCGCAGGCGACGCCCTCACGGCCCAAGCCTACGAGCGCGAACTGCTGGAGCTGAACGAACAGCTCCACGCCCTGGACGGGGCTGGGCCAGCCGGAACCGCCTTCGTCGGGCATTTGCGCCGCGAGCACCAGCAAGCTGCCCAGCGCGCCCGGAAGGCATCCGCCGTCGTACGCGACTGCGAGACACAACTCGCCCGCATGATGCCGCTGCGGGCTCAGTACGCGGACGACCTCGTCAAGCCCAGGATGCTCGCCGAGGCGCAGAGCCTGCTCGACCCCCTGAGCGTCACGACCTGCCCCGCCTGCCTGCACCGGCTCCCCGCTCCCCCGTCGGCGGAGAACGACTCCTGCACCCTGTGCAGCCACGAACTGCCCCACGACGCCGGGTCCGGGCGGCCAGCGCCCAGTGGCGTAGGAGCCCGGGGGCTACACGTTGGCGGCAAGACCGAGCCTGTTGGCCCCGGGCGAACCCGGTGACGGAGGATCTGGGGGCATGACCCAGGTAAGCATGCTGGCGCCAGGCCTGGTCGCCGTCAGGCACTGACAGTCCCCTCTCCTCAAGTGATCGCCCGCCGTACCCGTGGCCCGCTGTTCCTCACCGACCGCAAGGCCTCGGCTCGCGACGGGCCCCCGGACCCGCCTCGGTCACTGGACCCTCTCGGCCAAGGCCCGGAGCAGCCGGACGTACGGGGACCAGCGGGCCCGCCGGGCGGGGCGCTCGGCGAGGTCCAGGCTGTCCTCCAGCAGGGCGTCATGCATCCAGCGGTAGGCCAGCGGCCAGCTCAGCCGGGCCAGGCCACTGACCGTCATCGAGAGAGTGTGCCGCAGTACCGTCCTCTCCTCGTCGACGGGCAGGACGGCGTACTCGTGGAAGCCGTGGAAGCCGCGCGGGCCGGTGAAGGTGAAGCGGATCCAGGTTCCGGGGACGTACGCGGCGACGGTGTAGCGGACCGGTCCGTGGCCGCCCTTCGCGCCTGCCGACAGCGGGCGGTCGAATTCCATTGGAGGCCAAGTGCCGTACGGCCAGAGCCGGTCGGCCGTTCCGGCGGACAGGGAGGCGAGGATGGCGCCGGCCTCCTCGGACCCCATCGACAGCAGGCGTTCGTGCACGTTGTGGACGGGCATGGATGTCCCCCACCCTTCAATTGGAGATGAATCTCTAATTGATATGGAGAGTACTCTCTGATTCATGCCGAGACCACCCCGCTTCGACACAGGCGAGCTCCTCGACGCCGCTGTCCTCCTCGCCGCCGACGGCGGCCCTGCGGCTGTCACCATGTCCGCCGTCGCCCAGGCCGTCGGAGCGCCCAGCGGATCCGTGTACCACCGCTTCACCGGGCGCCCCGCACTGCTCGCCGAGGTGTGGCTGCGCACCGTCGAGGGCTTCCAGGAGGGGTACCTCGCCGCCCTCGACGGCGAGGACGACCCGCGGCGGGCAGCCCGGGCCGGTGCCCGGCACGTCGTCGCCTGGAGCCGGGCCCACCCCCGGGAGGCGGCACTGCTCCTGTACGGCGCCGAGGAGTTCGGCCGCTCCAGCTGGTCCGAGGAGCACCGAGAGCGCGCCGACCAGGGCAACGGACGGGTGTTCGCCCGCCTCGACCAGCTCGGTACGGACCTCGGCGCGACCGGGCCCGAGGGCCAGGACCGGATCATTCTGGCCCTGATCGACCTACCGCTCGCCGCGATCCGCCGCCACCTGCGAGCGGGTCTCCCGCTGCCCCCACATGCCGAGGACCTCGCCGAGAAGTCGGCCGCCGCGCTACTCGGGGAAGGGGAATGAAGGCAGGCGAACGCAGGTATCAGTACGGGCGGAGCGTGTGGACCACGCTCACCGGCTGGGGCATGGTGCTCAGCGCCGCTGGGGCAATCGGGTGCGTGCTGTGGGGCGTCGGACCGTACCCGCCGTTGCATTTCGAGACGGCGGTGGCCAATCTGTCCTTGCTCTTCGCCGTCGCCTGGATCTTCTCTTCGCGCCGGGCCCCGCGGCGGAAGTCGTACTGGCCGCGGCGTGGTCTCGCGAGTACCAGGCCCTTCCGCGCCACCTCGAGCGGCGACGGCGAGTACAGCAGCCGCGCGCTGGTGTGGTTCGTCGCCTTGTTGGTGCCGCTGGCCACCCTGGCCTGCTTCGCCATGGGACTCATGGTCTCTCCGGAGTACGGACGGGAGACTGCTCGGCTGGACGCAGCCGGCTGGGGGGAGCATCCGGTGACCGTGGTCCGGCTCGCCGGGGATCCGGTCCGCGGGCAGGACGACTCCGACGAGCCGGTGTACTACCAAACCGACCTCGTCCTGAGGATCCCCTACGACGACGCGCCCCGCGAGGTGACCAAGCGCGCGATGATCACCCAGCACGCTCCGAAGGCGGGCACGACGATCCAGCTGTACTACGCGCCGGGAGACCCTCGCCCGGATTCGCCGGTGCTGACCGACGGCCGACGCCAACGGCCGGGCCTGGCCAACCTCAACTTCTACCTTCTCTTCGGCCTGATCCTTATGGTTCCGCCGGCGGCGATCCTGAAGGGCGCTCTCGACTGGGACATGGCGCCCCGTGTACGGCGGTTCAGACCCGTCGTACACCTTCCGGCCCTTGGGATCCTCGTCCTCGGACTGCTCCTGCTGCTGCCAACCGCCCTGGGATGGGAGTCGGCCGGTCCGGCCGCCTTCCTGTCCTGCATCACCCCCGGGGCCGCCCTTGCCTGGGTCTGGCGTACTGCCTGAAGATCTCCAGCGGAAGGAAGAGCCATTGCAGCTCCCCTACGTGGACTTCTCGTTTCTCGCCGCTCGAATCGACCAGATGGCACCCCAGGATGAGGCAGACAGATATGTCGAGCACAGCCCACGCTGATCAGCGCGACATGGCCACCGCATGCCCGGCAAACGGCGAGATGGAACGAACCGGTACGGCACGCGCCGCGGTCCTCAGGCACAGGCCGCCCGCCGGATGTCACCGTCCGGTGGGGCGAGACCCTGTGCGCAACTACCGCGACGGTCGGCTGAAGAACGTGACCGGCCGCTCCCGCCGCACCCCGTCCACGACGACGTCGACGGACTCGTCGTAGAAGGCCACCCGGTCCTTGATGATCCCTACGGAAGGCAGGGGATCGGGGTAGCTCCAGGCGATGTCGGGCCGCACGTCACCTTCGCCGGCCCAGGACCAGTACTCGCTCGCCACACCCTTGTACGGACAGCGGGTGCGCCCGTCGGTACGGGTGAACAGGTCGAGGCGGACGTCCTCCCGCGGGAGATAGAAGCGCACCGGCAGACCCGTCTCGAACAGGAGAACCGGCGTGTGCGTGTCCGCGACGACCGTACCCTCGATCTCGACCTGGACATGTCGACTGCTGGGCAGGGCGTCCACCCGCTTGTGCGGGTCGCGGGGGTGCACGAAGATCTCTTCGTCCTCCTCGTACCAGTGGTCGAGAGCCTCGCGCCCGAACCATTCGAAGCTGATGTGGCCGGCCAGATCCTCTCCAGGGTAGGTCCAGGCCGCCGCCCCGACGGTCCGATCGGGGAGCACGAGGTCGTAAAAGACCGTCGCTCCCGCGTGACGCCGCCGGCTGGCGGGCCGCTCCGTTCGCCGCAGCAGGTCCGTCCGGACATCCTCGGTCGGGAAGGCGTAGAGGGGGACTGGGCGGCCGGGCTCCCACACGAGAACCGGCCTATGGCTGTCCACGACGGTGATCTCCCCCGCCGTCGCACGCACCCAGCGCTCACTCGGCTCCCAGAACACACTGTCTGACTCGCCCTGGCGGCGTACGACGGGCACGGCTTCCGGGCCGAACTCCGGTGCGGTCATCGGTCTCTCCTCCTCGCTCCGCCTCCGGCTGCCCGGACCGGGTGTCGCGGTACCGGCCACAGCCGATGTCCACCCTGCTCCCGATCCCGGCCGGGGGCAAACGGCCCGCCGTCACCCCTGCCTACGCCTGCACTCCTCGGTGGCGTCCAGGAGCCCGTTCACGATGTCGAGACGCTTGTCCGCGTAGGACGTGTACAGCTGCATGACGGTCGAATGGCGGGCAGCGTGGCGACGCAGGCGAGACTGGGCTCTGATCAACTTCTTGCGATGCGGCGCGGATGATCCGGGGTGATTGGGAACCTTGAGTCAGAACGGCGGGTCTTCGCTGTAGCCGCCTTGCCGAGAAGCGCGCGCGGCTCTGAGGAGGGCGTAGTGCTCACGGCCGCGCCGCGATGTCGGACGCGTCCTCCAGGCCGCTGGTGTCCGGACCCCAAGCCTTCAGCGCGTCCAGGACGCGGCCTCGGTGGTGCCGGTCAGCGCTGGTGGCCGGCAGACGTTGGGCGTGGCCGACCATAGCGGCGTGGTGCTGGGTGAGGAGGGGGTGCTCGATGAGGGGGCCGGCAGCGACAAGGGCGGCGTGGCGCACATCGGCGTCGTCATGACCGAGGAGGGCATGCTCGGGTGTCACGTCGGTCCACAGCAGTACGGCCTGGACTCCCCCGTTCGCGACTTTGACCCCACCCGCCGGGTCCCCGGCCGCACCGTGACAGTCTTCGAGAACACCCGCACGTCGCACCGCTCGGCACGGGCCGCCGGCCGTCAGGACAGCGCGTCGGCCCGTCCTCGTACGCGGATGAGTCGAGCGACTCGACAGGGCACAGGAACGCCCGGGCCGGACCTGGCAGACTGTGCGCCGCCTGAGGGGAGATCGTCGTGCCGCAAGAGCTGACCGTCCGCCGCATACTCGGGGACCAGCCGTTCGCCGAGATCGGTCGGCCGGAGTGGGCGGTGACCGCCACACGTCACGGCTGCGTCATCACGGCCGGCGACCTCGGCCACGTCCCGTGGCACGGCACGGGTCGCTGGCTCGGCCACCGGATCGGCGTGTACGAAGCCGATACCCTCCGGCCGCGCCACGTCGTCGCCTCCCGCTACTCCGTATGTGCCATCGAGCCTCACCCGGAGCTGCCGGTCGTCGCCGTGGGCACCGGCCGCTACGACGGTTCGTGGGACTTCGAGGGACAGCTGCTTCTGCTGCACCTCGAGACCGGGCTCGTGACGGACCTGCTGAGCAAGAGCCGCCAAGTGCGGCACCTGCGCTGGCTGGAGGACGGCAGGCTCGCGATGCTGCTCTCCCCCGAGGACAAGGATGGCGGTTTCCGCGCAGGCTTCGAGCTGGCCGTGGCGGCCGACGACTGGCTGTCCGCTCCGGCCGGTCTGGTCGACCCCGACCACGTTCGCCATCCGATGGTCGAAAGCGGGCTCCTCTACGACCCCCATGTGGAGGACGCCCTCGCCCGGCTGACGGAGGGCCGGTGGCGGCGGCGGGCGGAAGTACGGGACCTCACGGTGCTGGCCGACGGCAGGGTGCTGGCTACCGGCCGGCACACGGACCTCGAATGCTGGGATCCGTCCGGCGCGCTGAGCTGGGCTCTACCAGCCGGCGGGGAGGGAAGCGTCCAGGTCGAGGCGGCCCCTGACGACGAGTCGGCGTGGGTGACGTACCGGGGCTTCCGTCGCGACGCCGGGACGGGGCGGCTGGTCGACCGGGCGACCACGGTTCGGCGGATATCGACGGCGGACGGCGGTGTGGTGGACCGTGTGGACATGCCGTCGGCCCCCGCGTTGAGCGCCACGGGCGAGGGCTGGCTGGCCCTGCGCCCGCTGGGGCGCGACGCAGAGGCCGCGCTGCTGCTCGACCCCGCGCACCAGGAGGCGGCACGAGTCGGGCTTGCGCCCCGTCGCTCCAACTCCCCGGCGCTGCGCGTCAGACACAGCAGCCGTCTGCTGTACGTGGACGGTCCCGGCCAGGACGGCGACGCGCCGTGGATCCACGCGATCGAGCCGCCAGGCGCCCACGGTCCCGCCACCGTGCGCGCCCTCTTCCCCGTGCGCTGGGACCCGGCGTCCGCACTCCAGCCCTGGTGTGGCCCCGCAGTCGAGCTGGGAGACACCCTCGTCCAAGCAGGCCGGTCGTACGAGCGGGGCCCCACCTACGCAGAAGCCCGCCAGGGCACGTACGTCGTGAACCGTCGGCTTCCGGACGGAGCGGTGCGCTGGGTGTACGAGAGCGACCAGCCGCTCGCCGGTCTCGACGGCGACGAGCGGGGGGTGTACGTCGTCTACCTCACCGGCGAGGTAGAGACGCTCGACACGGCGACGGGCGAGGTGCGGGACCGGCACACCCTGCTCGCGCACGGCCACCCGGTCACGCCGATGTCCGTCGCGTTCCGGGCGGACCAACGGCGACTGGTCGTGGGGACGGTGGACGGGAGGATCCTGGACTGCACAGTCCCGGGGTGACCGGGCCAGGACCGCAGCCACCCACCGCACCGGCCCCCGCGCGGGCTGCCAGGTCCAAAGCCCGGGCGCGGCTGATCTGAGCGAACAGCCGTCGTCCTCCATCGCAAAGCACGCCAACTGCTCCTCAGGCACGTCCCCGAGCGGTATCGGATCCGCCACCCACGCCTCGCGCGGGGTCATCCCGCCCGGGACGTCGACCGGACGGTGCTCGGTGTCACCGAGACCCGGCCGGGACCCACGGAGCCCACCCACCCGCATGCGCCGGAACGCACCGGAACGCACCGAGGGCCGGCACCACGAGGTGCCGACCTGGCCCTGGGCGGCGCGGGCCAACGCGCTCGCCGGTTTCCTGAGGTTCGGGCTCGCGACCAGTCGCCGTCAGGAGAACACCGCCATCATCCGGCCGGTGTCGTCGCTGCGCACCCTGTACTGAAGGGACACAGACCGCAACCGAGCGGGGACGAACAGGCCCGGGTGACCCGGTTGCCGGGCCGCCCGCCGGGACAGCGCTCGCGGCCGCCGCGGCAAGCATCTACAGGGCTGTGGTGAGCTCTTGAGCTCGGCTCCCAGCACTTCTTCGTGGCGCCGGAGTTCGGACGTCCGCCCGTTCTCAAGGTCGGAGATCACGCATTCGGCGCTCGTCAGCCACGCCCTGGCCGCGGCGCGTGCTATCGCGGCCCAAGACGCCGCAGGCGCCGGGATGAACCAACGTCCACGTCAGCGGCACGCCGTCCGTCCTGACGGCACGAAGGCGCCAGGCAGGTGGGACACCATCCCGCAGCCCGACCCGCGCTTCGTCGGCGGCAGCCTGAACCCGAGAACGCGCGGTCGACCTCGGATCAGCGGACTAAGAGGTCGCGCGGACAGGCGGCAGGCAGGCAGGTCGACCGGCAGACAGGGCAGTCATAGGCTCCGTGATCATGCAGTCGTGACGCTCTGTGACTCACGTCGAAACTCGGATGCGGGCGCCACCTCTCGCCTGCCATCCTCGGGGCCATGCGTGTGTTCGAAGAGCTCGTGGAGGAAGGCGAGGCCGTCCCCACTGCGGGGTGGGACTTCTCCTGGTTCGCCGGTCGCGCCAGCGAGCAGCGGCCGTCGTGGGGGTACTCGAGGCTCCTCGCCGAGCGGATGGCGAAGGCCGCAGCCGGACTCGACATCCAGACGGGCGGCGGCGAGGTGCTGGCGTCGATTCCCGTCGCCCCGCCGGTGCTGGCGGCGACGGAGTCCTGGCCCCCGAACATCGCGATCGCCCGCCGCACCCTGGCGAAGTTCGACGCGGCCGTCGTCGAGACCGAGGACGCGGCCGACCTGCCGTTCGCAGAGGAGTCGTTCGACCTGGTGGTCGGTCGGCACCCCGTGGTGACCCGCTGGGACGAGGTACGACGGGTGCTGCGTCCGGACGGCGTGTACCTGGCCCAACACGTCGGCTCCGGCTCGGTGCGGGAATTGACCGAGTTCATGATGGGGCCTCAGCCGCTGACGTCACGGCCGATGCCTGTGACGACCACCTATGCCGGTACGAGCCCGATCGCGGCGGTGGCCGCCGCGGAAGCGGTGGGTCTGGACGTCGTCGACGTGCGCCAGGAAGCCCTCCGGATGGAGTTCCATGACATCGCGGCGGTGGTTCACTTCCTGCGCAAGGTGATCTGGATCGTCCCCGGCTTCACGGTGGACGCCCACCGTGACCGCCTGGCGGAACTCCACTCCTTCATCGAGCACCATGGTCCGTTCGTGGCTCACTCGCAGCGCTTCCTTATCGAGGCGCACCGGCGGAGGTAGCGAGAGCGTTGGACCTGTTGCTCGCGGTCCGCGGCTGCGCTGGTCGCCGTACCCACGCGGGAGGTCTCGTCAAGAAACGGTTTGCCCCCGACTGGCTGATTGGCCATTATGCAGCCACTCGGACAGGGGGCTGCTCATGGTGGGCGTCGGGGGCGTGTGTCCCAGCGGTGGGTGGTCCAGGCTCTGCGGATCAGGCTACGGACGGTGATGATCGTGTCGGCGAGGTCGACGCCGCCGCCCCGAAGTCCGGAGCAGGCCCCTGAGCCCTGTACGCAAAAACGCGCAGGACCGTGGGTGACCCTCATCCCGGGTAGGGGTCGTAGCAGTCAGGGGCAGGGTTGTAGAGGACGCTCCAGGTCTTGGGGTCGATGACCCCGTCCCTGGCGAGGCCGTGGCATCCCTGAATCCACTTGATCTTGGTGAGCGTCTGGCTGCCGAAGACACCGTCGACAGTCAGCTTGGGCACACCACCCCAGACGTTCGACAGGCACTGTGCCTGCTTCACGGCCGCCCCCGTGCTGCCGTGCTGCAAGGTCGGCCGGTAGGCCGACGAGGTGGACGAGCAGTCGCCAGGCGCGGCATTCGCCGACGGTGCGCTGACACCCAGCACTCCGAGTGCGAGCGCGGCAGCGCTCAGAACGGAAGCGATCCGATGTTTCATGGTGATCCCCTCGGTGACCCACTCGGACTGATGTCACTCTGGGCGACGGGCCGTGACGTGACGCGAAGAAACGGAACGTCTCCCTGTCGAGAGCGCAGGGCCGGTCTTCGGCCATGGAACCGAACTCGATGCGAGCGCCGCGATCAACACTACGTCGGGCTCTGCGCGTCAGCAGAACGGCGAGCGCAGAGCTGCAGTGCGGCTCAGGACCGTCAGCAGCCACCAGAGAGCTCTGGAGGTGCCGGCACGGTTCCGGAGAGTGCCGGGGACGGTGCAGCAACCGCCGCCCGACGGCTTCGGATGCCGACCGCAGCCACGGCGATCAGCGTGAACTGTGAAGATCTTCCCCATACAGCTTGATCCGGGAGAGCAGTCTCGGAGTGGGACGTGGCTTACCGCACCGTGCCCGGCCAGCCGCCGTGCACGGGCCGGGCGGCCAGGGGCTTTTACGGTGTCGCGCTCTCGGCCCTGGCCTTCGACGCGGGCGGTTCAGTCCGCAGCGGGATCTTGTCGCAGGCGGGCAGCGGCGCGACCACCACCACCGCGGTGACCGCGGCCAGGCCGGCGCAGATCAGCGACACCGTCGACATACCGGCCACGAACGCATCGCGTGCGGAGTCGGCGATGCCGCCCGCCTGGGCGGCAGGGAGTTTCTCCGCGACCTGCAGGGCGCCTGCCACGGTGTCGCGGATCGCCTTTTGGGCCTGTTCCGGCAGGGCGCCGGGGATGTCGTCGTCGACGTTGTTGCGGTGGGCCGAGTTCAGCGAACTGCCGAGGACGGCAACGCCGACCGAGACACCGATCTGGCGCATGCTGTTCAGCGCGGATCCGCCGCCGACCTGGTCGGCGGGCAGGGAGCTGAGGAGGGCGTCCAACGTCGTGGGCATGGTGAATCCGAGCGCGAGGCCCATGATGGCCGGCGCGGTGCCGGTGACGGTGAAGTCGGTGTCGGGGTCAACCGTGGCCAGCAGGCCGAGACCGGCGACCCAGAGCACCGTGCCGGTGGCGACGATGACCTTGGTGCCGATTGCCGACCAGCCGGCCGCCGATGCCCGCGGCGATGATCAGCGCGCCGGTCATCGGCAGCAGATGAAGGCCGGTGTCCATGGCGTCCTTGCCCTGGACCTGCTGCAGGAACTGCGGCACCACGAAGAGCACACCGAACAGGATGAACATCACCGCGGAAATCGCGACGCTCGGCCGGGTGTAGCGGGCGTTGCAGAAGAACCCAAGGTCCACCAGCGGGCTGGAAGCCTTGCGCAGCCACACGAGCAGCAGTCCCAGCAGCACCAGTCCGCGGTGGCGATCGCCATGGCCTTGGAGCGCTCCTCCTTCGGGAACATCAACGGCACGATCGACAGCGCGAGCGGGGTGATCGCGGCAGGGCCGGCGCCCATGACGATGCAGGCGACGATCAGGCCGTCAGGGCTGTCGACTCCCAGGACCATCAGGGAGCCGACACCGAACAGCAACAGCCCGCCGATCAGGACCAGGCGGCGGCCGATGCGGTCGCCGAGTACGCCGAGTACGCCGAGCGGCAGCAGGGGACCGGCGAAGGGGAGGGTGTAGCCGTCGGTGAACCACTGCAACTCGGTGGTGGTCGCCTTGAGTTCGGTGGCCAGTGTCGGCAGGGCGACAGTCAGGATCGTTGCGTCCAGGCCGACGATCATCAAGCCGAAGACGGGTGCGACCAGAGCTGACCAGAGCTGACCAGAGATTGGGTACCAGCCCGCTGTTGCCGGATGACGATGGATCAGTTGCGGTCGCCACGGCCCCGGTAGCGGTGGGCGGAGGTGTTTGTGCCCTGCCGGTGTGGACGGTGACGGTCTTGCCCTTGCCGAGCGTGTAGGTGCCGAAGGTGTACGGCTCCTGGGCGTCGGCGGGATACGGTCGGGATCAGTGTTCGGGTCGCGGAGCCCGACCTCAGCCATGGTCAGGGGCAGGCGCCGTGCTCGGCGGCGTCGGCGTCGGCGTCGGCGTCGGCGGGGTCCCAGTTCTCGACCCAGGCTTCTTCATGCTGGGCGAGCAGATGAACGCCGAGCGGAACGCCGAGACCGAGTCGAGAAGTACGAGGCCCGTATGACCGGCAGGATGAAAGATCCGGCGACGGCCATGGAATAGCTGGGAGCCAAGTGTCGAGTGGGCGTGCGGACCTGGACGTGGTGGCGGAGGCGCTTGCCGTCTTGCCACCGCCCCAGCATGGCTGGACGGACGAGCTGTACGACCTGTACGACCGTTTTCGGCGCGAGCCGGAGCCAGCGCTTCCGCCGGAACACCGGCAGAGGTTCGAACAGCAGCGAAAACGCGAGCGTCTGTCCTCCGCCGCGCACGAAGCGCTGTGGTCCCTGATGAAACGGGTCGAGGGCGCCGCGCTGGGGGCCGCCGCCATTCGAGCCGAGGCCGCGGAGCTGGCGGAGCGTTGCGTACGGGCACGGTTCGTGGCGCAGGACGCGGTGAGTCTCTTGCACGCGCTCGGCCGTCCGGTCGGCGAGGAGGTCCTGCTCCGGCTGGTGCGGGACCCGTCGGTGGACGAGTACGACCGGGCCTGGGCACGCGAGTGGCTGATCCGGATGCGCCGACCGGACTACGAAGCGCGCGCCCGTGAGTCCCTTGAGGGCGAGGAACCGCTGCTGCCGGAGGCAGTGCGGGAACTGCCCGTCTCCCCGCACGGCGGCGGCGTCGAGTGGCCCGAGGACGCAGACCGCGTTCGGCGGGTCCTCGAGGTGCTGCTGCCCGCCGAACGGCTGGCCCGGCCGGAACCGCCGGCCGACTGGCATCGCGACGACGAGGGCGAGGAGGTGGACTACTCCGAGCGACCGGAGTGGTGCGACGTCGACCTCGTGCGGCGATCCGTGATGCCGCACCCGAGCCTGGTCACCCGGGAGCGGATGGCCGAGCTGCGGCGCGAGTGTGAGCTGCTCGGACTCGACGTCGCCGCCGAGGGGTTCACCGAGCGGTGGGTCACGCGGATCCGCGCGTGGCTCGCCGGCGCGGCCCTCGACCGAGTCGGGCGCTGCTTCGACGGGCCCAAGGTCGTCCCGTGGGCGATGGACCTGGCGCAGCGATACGTGGAGCGGGACGCCGCCGCGGAGGACGCAGTGACGATGCTGATCTTCATGAACGACGTGTCGTACAGCCGTGAGGCGCTGACCCGCCTCGCCGCGGACGCCTCGCTGCAGCTCGAGGTGCGGAGCCGGATCGAGGACGCCCTGCGCTGAGCCGCGGGCGCGGGCGGCGAAGCCACGAGACGCCTTCCAGGGGTGCCATCGACTTCTTGGCCCCAGGACCATTCCTAGACCCAGGCGGGATGGCGTGCACGGCTTCCCCGTTCTGCGTCGAGACGGGCTGACGCTTCCGGCATCGGAAGCGCGAGCAGTCGTAGGCGCCCCGCCGGAGAAGAACGAAGTCCCCGGAGTGGCCTCCGAGGGGACTTCGCCTATTGCGGGCCAGTCGAACGGTGACTCATCGGGTGACGAGCCTCAGTGTCGGACCGTAGTCGCCCGTTCCGTCCGACACCGCGATTTCGAACTTCCGCCCCGGGAAGGCATCCCGGACCGCGTTCCGCCACATGGCGGCGATCTCCTCCGCCAACGACGCGAGCGCGGCGTACTCCGCGTCCGACGTGAGCGGGAAGTAGTCCCACAGGTGGACGTGGTTCACGACCGACTCGACCGCCCGCCGGTCACCCGACTGGTTCTCGAGCCACTCGTCCACACCTCCCCGGTCGAACTTGAAACCGAGGAATACGCATCCTTCGTACTCCACGAATTCGGGCCGGTAGAGGGCCGCCAGAGCGATGGCCTCCGCGACCGAGACCGTGGAGGACGTGAACCCTTGAAGATGGAATTCCTCGTCGGACTCGACGACCCACTCCAAGAGCTGCGGAAGCCCTCTGGGATTCAGATCCACGACATCAACCCACCTCTCAGCAGAAATTCGTCTGCGGCATGTCGTCCGGCCCCGTCGGCCGTGCGTGCTTCACTTGGTAGGGGAACTTACGGCCATCAGGCGTCTTGTTGTAGAGGAAGTCCTGGACGTGCGGCGTCGGCACACCCAGTGCGTCGCACCCACGAGTGTCTGCTCCCACGCTCACCGAGCATGGTCGCGAACGTCAGATGCACCAGACCCGGGCCCGAGCAGCACACCCGACATGTATGAGGGCTCGAAGCGGGGAGCGTCCGCCGAACTGCCCGGACGATCGGCCAGTTCGGCGAGCATCGCCTCATACGTCCACCGCCGCCGAGACCCGCCGACCTCCACGAACTCCGGGTCGAGGAGCTGCCCAGCACGTTCCCGCGAGGCCCGGACAGCCGGATCCATGAGCTGCAACTCACCCACTATCGCCTGATTCACATCGTCTGCTGCACCATCCATGAACGTATCCTCACCGAGCCCATCAGCCCGGCTACAACCGAATCCAACTGCCGCCACGCCGGACCTGGCGCGATCCAGAGGACACCCCCTGATCGTCGTCACCGATACCCAGGGCGGCCGGCCTGACGTTCGGCGGCCCCTGAAGCGTGCTCACCCTACGGACCGTCGTGCCACTGGGGCTGGACGGGGTCCGCGCGATCGAGCTGAAGAGCCGGACACGGCCCAATGCGGACGTTCGCGTAATTCCCCAGGGGTAAGTTCACGTAATTCCCCAGGTGCCCGTCCGGCTGGGGGCTGCTGACTCGTCTCGTCAGAGGTCGACGCGATGCTCGGCAGCCGATGGGTCATCGACGGAGCCGTAGCGCAAGACGACGTGCGCCGGCCGGAACGGCAAGTCGTTCAGGATGGGTGCCATGACAGCGAAGAGTGCATCGGCGTCCGGTCCGTAGGCGTAGAGGACCACCTCGCCCCCTCCGTACTCGTTTCCGTCGAACTCGCCGACGTCGGCTTTCTCGATCGCCTCAGCCAGTAGGGACTGGGCATGGCGGACGATCTCCCGTTGGCTTGACTCGCCGAGGCCGTCATCGGCCAGTCGATAGTGAGCGATGACGGCATGCTCGGCGTCGGCTTGTGCTTCGTCTATGTCAGCCATGCGGGAAACGTTCTCATCCCGGACCGGCATTCCCGCCGGCCTGGCCCTCCGGGACGCGGTACTAGGTGATCGTGGGCTTGGCAGGCTTGGCGGTCAGGTTCATGGGGCGCTTGTTCGGGCGGTAGCGCCGTTCATGATGGCCTGGTGGCTCGTGTTGATCAGCCGGTCCAGGAGCGACTCGGCGACGACGGGGTTGGGGAAGAGGGGATACCAGTCGCTGGGCACCCGGTTGCTGGTGATGATCAGGGACCTGCCCTGGTGCGGTCCGTGTGGCCGCCGGAGGTCCGCGAGGACGCGGCTGGTCTTGGCAAAGCGGACATGTGATGAAGCTCGTTGAATTTCCCCACCCGCCCGTCGCCGCCACACACCCCCTCATGCGGTCCTGACCGCTGCGGCACAATCGGAGTCAACGAGGCAGGCAACAGTGGGGGTGGGACGTGGGACTTTTGGGTCGAAGCCGACGTAAGGGCATACCGAACGAGCCGGGGCTGCTGGCTGCGGCTGCTGAGAACCCCGGTGGCAGCGTCGCCGAGATCGACCCGACGTATATCGACGACCCGAACGGCTACGTACCTCCCGAGGCCATCCGCGGTGCGTGGGTGGTGGACGGCAGCGGGAAACTGACAGGTGAGTACCAGCAGAATCCCCGTCACGGGGTGCCACAGGACGACTTCAGCAAGCTCACTGACCCTGATCACTGGCTTGGCTGGCTCGGAGATGATCCCGCGAGGGCCGTCCGGGAAGGCATCGAGGAGTCCCTGCGCGCCCAGGTGGCAGACGCGGTGGTCGAGTGGGTGAAGGTCCTTGAAACGCCCCGGTTCCTCACGGGCGGCCGTCCACGTTCTGAGGACGAACAGGTCATCCAGGTGACCCGCGCGGCACTCGCCGTACCGTTTGCGTTGTCCGTGCGGACAACGCAGCACGGGCGCTCCGTCCTCCTGGGGGGTTCTCCTGGGCGGCGGTGAACCTCTCGGGGCCCGCAGCGCGGAAGGATCGGCACTGGTTCGACCTGGGCGTCGGGCTGGAGTGGGCTGGTGAACGCCTTCAAGAGCGGATCTACGGGATTGACAGTGAGGACGGCACCGCCGAGCGGTAGAGAGGCAATGCCGCTCAGAGGCATGACACCGCAGGCTCCCTTGATGAGGAGAAGCCGCCCAAACCCTCAGCTGGCGGACGAACCTGACCCCTCCGTTCAACTCGCAACCAAGTGGGGAACGTGAGCAGTCCTGGGGAACTTCAGGCTTCTGGTGGTTCCAGCGGGCGCCTCCACCAGGCCAGTCGGTGCTCGGAGTCCTGTGGGAAGACCGCCTGGACGCTGGTGACGAGCAGGCCGAGGGCAAGGCAGCTGAAGGCGAAGACGTCAGCCACGAAGGGGCGCCGAAGTCCGCACGAAGCCGGCTCGCCGTCGTGGCGTCCTGCGTGCGCCGAGCGCGCCGATCCGCCTGGCCCGCCCCGGGTCGACATACCTGCCGGTCCTGGCGGTTGATGTCATGGCGATTACCCGCCCCACACGAGCGCTGTATGGAATGGCGGATTCCGTGTAGACCACTTACTGATCGTTTCAGAACGAGGTTCGAATTCGTCTCAAGCAGATGATGCTGCAGGCGATCCACTACACCGGTCTGCCCGGCAAGAACGACATCGTGACCGTGCAGCGTCCCGAGGGCGCGAGCGGCGGCGTTGAGATCCAGACCTATGGCGAGGACACCTACGTGCTTCCCGCCGAGGCGATACGTCTGCTCGCTGCCGACAAGTCGGACCCGCGGCTGTTCAACATCACGCAGCCGTGCGGATGAGGCTGGACGACGAGCGGTCGGACGGCATCCCGGTGATCGCGACGGCCAGCCGGGAAGGCCCGGACCGCGCCCGCCGCCTCCAGGAGGGCGAAGAGGGTCCGCACCCTGGAGTCGATCGCCGCGAGCGCGCTGCGGACCGACAAGCAACAGGCACGGACGTTCTGGCAGGACGTCGCCGCCACGGCGACGCGCTCAGGGAACGGGTAACGCATGCCCAGCCCATCCCAGATGCCCTCTGGCCTGCGATTCCGAGGTTCTCCATCAAGCACTAAAGCCACCACATCGCCAGCCGTGCATGTGCGCAGCGGAAGTGAGTGACCCTCAAGAAGGCTTCGCAGGGCGGTCGGGAGGGCGGGCCTCCGCCAGGACCCGGAGCCCGGTACCACGGACACTCTCCGCGTCGCGGTCACTCGGCCAAGCTGGACGAGTCCTGCTGATCCAGCGGCAAGCCGTTCTCCTTGGACTGTCTCCAACGGGCGCGGGAAATCAGGTCCTGCACCCGCTCCGGCGTAGGCGGCGAGAGTGCGACCGCCTCGAACGCTCGGGCGAACGGGTGGGGCTCCATCATGCTCGTGCTGACCACGGACGGTCCTCTGAGCCTCATTCACCGAGGGCTGGCCAGGCGCCGTGTCACGGCCGGTTTCTTGTGGAGAGAGGTGCAAGAGTCGAGACCGACGTACGGTCGGCCGGCCGATCCGCGCCCAGCGCTGGTCGATCCTCCTCGCCACCATGGCCCGAACGGGAGCCCCGCCGATGCGCCTCTACGCTCAGACACCAGCACGCCGGAACCTTCAGGTGCTCGCAGACCTGATCGCCGTACTTCTGATCGCCGCTGCTGTATGGGGCGCTCTCACCGTCCGCGAAACGATCATGCTTCTGGCCGAGCCGGGGCGGAAAGTCGAAAGCTCGGGCGACAGCCTGGCCACTGAACTCGGCAACGCCAGTGATGCGGCGTCAAACGTGCCATTTGTCGGCGGCCTCTTGCGGAAACCGCTCCAGTCCGCGGCCGACGCCAGCACCGGGTTTGCCGAAGCCGGAGAATCGCTCCAGGAAACGGTCAGCCGCGTGGCCACCTTCACCGCCACGGCTCTGATCGTCATTCCCGTGGCCTTCGTACTGCTGGTGTGGCTCCCGCCACGTCTGCTCTGGATCCGGCGCAGCGCAACCATTCGACGCCTTCTCGATGCCCCCGGAGGCGCTGATCTGCTCGCACTGCGTGCTCTCACCGGACCGCCGGGCGACGTCGCCGCGCTCCCGGCCCCTCCGGGTGGCTTCGCCGACGCGTGGCGCCAGGGGGACCGGGACGTCATCACCGACCTCTGCGAGATCGCACTCAGGCGGGCCGGCTTGCGGCCCTGACAGGCGGCTTCTCGCCGACCACCCGAGCCAGCCCCGCCCGAACTGAGCTCAGCGCCGACCAGGGAGTGCGCAACGCGGTCAAAGCCGAGCACTCGGACCGGCCAATGCGCCAGGTCATACGCTCTGGTGCGGCATCTCCGACGATCCGGGCATCAAAGATCACCTGCCAGCACGGACTGGCGCTGGACCCGGTGCGCGGTCGCCTCTACATCAGTGTGGAGAGTACGGACGACCGGCCCGGCTGTGTCGTGGTGATCGACACGGAGACCCGCCGGCCTCTGCGCAGGATCAACTCGGACGCGCCCGGCCCGCACTGGTTCGCCATCGATCCGGCGGGGCGGACGGGCTACGCCACCAACAAGGAAGCGCCATTCGTCTCGGTCGTCGACCTCGAACGGGGCAGGCTCACCGCGAAGGTCCAGGTACCGGGCAGTGAGGGCCTCGCCGTCTCCGCCGACGGCACGCACGCCTTCGTCGCCGCGCCCTACGGCAACTTCTCCGGCACCGCCGATGCGCGGCCGCCCACCGGAATCCGGGTCATCGACACCTTGGCAGCGGCCGTCGTCGACACCCTGCCCACAGAGGACATCGTCCTGCCGGTCCACTTGACCTCGGCGGGCAGGCTGCTCGCGGGCGAAGTGCGCATGGCGCCCGACCCAGTCTCCCGACTCGGACGCCACGCACCGGGCCGCCTCGCCGTGTTCTGTGCCGACACCCGCAAGCAGCTGGGTGACCTCGAGGTCGGCCTCTTCCCCCTGACCATCACCTCGTCCCCCGACGGCCGGCTCGCGTATGTGTCCTGCGTCGCCTCGTCCACCGTCGACATCGTCGACCTGGCGACGCTGGAGCGCCTGGCCCCGGCTGGACATCGCCAAGGTCGGCGAACCCGGCGCGCACGGCCTCGCGTACCTTCCGCGCCCGGCCTGATCCCCGCCCGGACCCGAAGGCACAGGGTGGGTTCGGTCCTCGCTACGGTCGCTTCTCGCTGCCGGCACCGCGATCGGGTGCGCTCATGTCTCCCGTGGCGGGCGTGCCGCCGGCGAGCCCGTAGCGCAGGTACACCGCGCCCTTCGGGCCGGCCGCCGGGGGTTCGAGGAGCGTGAGGTTGGTGGGCACAGCACCGCCCTCGAACACCTTCTTCCCGACGCCGAGCACGATCGGGTGCAGCCAGAGATCGAGACGGTCGAAGAGCTTCTCGCGCAGGAGGCTCTGTACGAGATTCAGGCTCCCGACGACCTTCACGTGCTCGTGGCGGTCACGGATCTCGCGCACTGCTTCGTGCAGGTCCGGACCGAGGTGCGTGGACCCGGCCCATGAGAGGTCGGGCCTGCCGCGAGAGGCCACGTACTTGGGGACGCTGTTGAAGAGCGTGGCGATCTCGTTGTCCTCGCCGCCCTGCTGGTGAGGCCAGTAGGCGGCGAAGATGTCGTACGTCCGCCTGCCGAGCAGGAGGGCGTCCGTGCCCTCGTACGCGGCACCGACCTGCGCCAGGGCGACCTCGTCCAGCAGGGGTGCCTGCCATCCGCCGAACGGGAACCCCACCGGGTCCTCGTCGGGGCCGCCGGGCGCCTGCCCGACGAGGTCGAGGGTCGCGAACAGCTCGATTTGGATGAGGCCCATGGCTCACTCCCGATGAGTCGGTTGTCTCCGTCAAGAGATAGACCTGCGGCTGCTCGCAGACTCGTTGCCGCGCCGGAACCCGGCCGGCCTGCCCTCACATCCGCTTCCGTGGCAGGTCGCAGCCGGCGCGACAGCCGAATCGGCGGGGCCAAGCGGCCGTGTGGGCCGCCCTCTGCAAGCGGACCGCGGTCCTGGAGGTGGCGGTGGAGCGTCTGCGCGGGCCGAGTCGACGGCTGAGCGGAAGACGCCGGTAGGGTCCCCTCGTCTGATCATCTGTCCTGCCACAGGGGGCACCCGCATGTCCGCATCCATGTCCACGCCGAGCCGCAGATCGGCTCTCGCCGCCCTGGTGGGGGTGGCGGCGGGCAGCTCGTTGCCGCTCGCCTCGTCCGCCGGCGCGGCCACGCCGGCCACGACGACCACGACGACCACGACGACCACAGCCGCCACGACGGCCACGACGGCCGCCGTGCCGACGGTGCCGGGCGGGCGGCTCCCGATGGTGCTCGACCCGAGCGACCCGTGGCACTTCGGCGCCCACCCGGCCGGGGCGCTGACCACCCGTACGCTCACCGGCACCTCCGTGCTCCTGGAGGTGTCCGACGACCGGGGGGTGCTCGCCACCCTCACCACCGGCGCAAGGACGGTCACCCTCCGCGGACCGAAGCGCTGGTTCACCGAGCAGAAGAAACCATTCTCCGACGCCTTCTCCCGGACCCTGCCCGCCGGCCAGACCGGCTGGGGCTCCTCCCCCGGCGGCGGTAAGTGGTCCACCCACAACGGCGCCGACGCGGACTACTTCCTGGAAGGCGGCCGGGCCGCCATCCGGCTCACCGCCGCCAACTCCAGCCGCCACGCCCTGCTCCCCGACAAGGCCGTGGGGGACGTCGACGCACGCGCCCGTTTCTCCTTCGACAAGGTGCCCACCGGCGCACCCGTCTCGCTCGCCCTCACCTTCGCGGCCACGGACGTCAACAACCACTACCGGGCCCGGCTGAACATCACCCCCGCCGGCGAGGTCCAGCTCCTGATGGAGAAGGAACTGGCCAATGCCACCAGCACGTTGAGTTCGGCCGTCACGGTCGGCACCGGCTTCGCGGCCTTCGACCACTGGTGGGTCCGGGTGGAGAAGACCGGTGACGTGCTGCGCGCCCGCGCCTGGTCGCACAGCGCGGCGGAGCCGACAACCTGGCACCACAGCCTGCGCGACCCGGAGAAGGACCCGGCCAAGGTCTTCGGCTCCGGCACCGTCGGGGTCCGGGCGCTGGCCTCCTCCGGCGCCACGGTGCCCCTGGAGGCCCGCGTCTACGACTTCGACGTGGTCTCGGCCGAGTGGACCGACCCGCCGGTGATCAGCCACGACACCTGGGTACGGGTGCTGCCCGCGCCCTTCGACGGCAGCTGGACCCCCGCCCTGGAGCAGCAGATCCGCGCCTGGGCGGGCGACACCTCCCCCGACGCCCTCGCGTACGCCTCGATGTTCCGGCCCTTCGCCCCCGCCGTGACCGACCCCGCGCTCCAGGGCGCCAACGTGCTAGGCACATCCGGGTACAGCGAGCCGGACGCCGCCGGGCTGCGCTACGTCGGCGCCGACTTCCACGAGTACATGGGGCTCGACTGGACCTTCCCCGCGAGCGGCGAGAGCGTGGTCGCGGAGACGCAGTTCAAGGGACACCTCGACTGCTCGGGCTTCGTTCGGATGGTCTACGGCCACCACCTGGGCATCCCGATGGTCGGCTCCAAGAACTTCGACGGTCGCAACCTGCCCCGCACCTCGAAGAACCAGTCCGCCTCCGGCCCCGGCGTGGTGGTGTCGCAGGCCACCGGCGCGGCACCGTCGCTCGCCCCGCTGCGGATCGGTGACGTGGTCTTCTTCGACGCCACCGACGCCGAGCCCGACGACCCCGAGACCACCGACGGGGTAATCGATCACACCGGCATCTACGTCGGGCAGGACCAGCACGGCGGTCTGCGCTTCGTCTCCAGTCGCAGGACGCCGAACGGGCCGACCCTGGCGGATCTCGGAGCGAAGTCGATCCTCAACGGCAAGCAGTCGGTTCCCGCCGAAGGCGTCAAGGGTGATCTGTACACCGCCTCGCTGCGGGTGATCCGCCGGTTCTGACGGCCGCGGGTTCACGCCCGGCCGGGGAAACCTTCACCCGGCTGGGCCCACCGCGCTCGTGCGCACCCTCCGTGCCGGGGCGTGGAGAGGACTGTCAGGCGGCGCCAACGAGGCGGGAGACCTCATCGCCGGACGGGTCGGGATCGTCGGGGTCCAAGTCAACCGTGGCCGTCGAGGTGTCGCAGTGGACGGTGAAGACCGTAGCCCAGGATGCAGCGTTGCGCTGGATGGCGAGTGCCTTGCGAGCAGCGTCGACCGGGTCAGCCGCGTCCAGGTCGACTTCCCAGCTGACGCGAGTTGTCCAGGCTGCGCTCGTCGACGCTGATGCAGAGGGCCAGGGGTTGAGGTGGTCGAGCCAGACTTCTTCGTTCTCGGCGAGATGGTCGCGCAGCCTCTCGGAGTCGGCGACGACGCGAGCGGGCGGCTCCAGCTCGGCCTCACATTCGTAAGGGCGAGCGAGCAGCTCCAGCTCGGCCTCACATTCGTAAGTGACCTCCTCGGTGACCGTTAGCGCGACCGTCCGTGACGTCCTTTCCCTCGTCGACGTCCTGTTCCGCCTCGGGCTGCGGCCGGCTGGCGTCGACCCCGGTGGCCGAGGGGAGTTGGACCGTGTCCGGTCCGCTCGCCAAGACCAGGTGCAGGAGGATGGAGCCTGAGGCGGTGTCGTGGACGGCGTCCAGCACGGTGCGGACGGCGGCGCCGCCGAGGACGGGGATCTGGTCACCGGCCTTCAGGTCGGCAGCGTGGGTGGCGGGGTCGCCGGCGGAGGAGTCGCCGGGACGGTAGGTGTCGTGAGCCTCGCTCTCGCTGGACGTTGGGGTGGACGGTGCCCGAGACGCCCTGGGGTGGGGCGGCGCCTCGGGGTCGTGCTCGATGGGCTCGGAGTGTCGGACCTGCGGTCGGAAGCGGTGTCCTTCCATGCGGACTACCTAGGCGCCCGCTCGGCCGAGCAGAGCGGCTTCCTGCACGTCGTGGGCGTAGTCCAACCCTTCGCCGGCGCGTACGTCGGCGCTGACAGAAGCTCCTGGACCGGGGCTCGGCTCCAGACGTGGTGCAGGCGGAGATCTGTACATCCACCTATGAGGTGCGTGCCGCCATGGCGCGGCTCATGGCGAGGGCGGCGCGATCGCGCGAATGGCGCGCATCGAGCTCTCGACCGACTCGACGCTGACCTCGTAGCTGACCGGCAAGGGTTCGCGCGAGTGAGGGAGGAAGACGACCCGCACTCGTGGTCGGTGCCGAAGCGACATGAGGGCCCCGGCACCAGTGACAGCGCACCCGATGAGCTGGGTCTCGGGCACCGCTGTGAGCAGGCGGGCGGCGCCACTGCGCACGCGTAATGTCCTCCCCCGGGAAAGAGTCCCCTCGGGAAACACGCAGACGCAGTGGCCGACCCGGAGCGCCTCCACCGCTGCGTCCAGGCCACCGCTCTCCCGTCCGCGTTCGATGGGGATCTGCTGGAGACGGTCGAGCACGGCGCCGAGAGGCGGCCGTTCCCACAGGGACCGCTTGGCGAGGAACCGGACCTGCCGGCGCCGGCGTGCCGCGACGCCGACCACGAGGGCGTCGAGGGGCGTGTCATGATTGGCGATGATCATGGTGGGTCCGGAGCGCGGGATGTGGTCCGCCCCGTCGACACTCACTGGTCCGCGCCCTTCCACCACGACTCGGGCCGCGGTCAGAGCGAGACGGTACGAGAACGTCACGTGGGTTCCTCCTGGGCGAGAGGTGAGGGAGCCAGGACGCGCAGCGCGCCAGACACAGACGTGAACCGCAGGCGGACGTGGTATCCCAGCGGATCCCCGTCGACGTGTACGGGCACGGGCCGGTCGGACTGGACGGTGAACCGGTCGATGTCATGAGCGAGGAGCTCACCGGGGCAGGGCTTGTGCGGTGTCCGGCCGGCCATTCGGGCGACCGAGCGGATCAAGGCGAGTGGGTTCGTCGTCCGGCGAGCGCAGAGGTCGAGCCGTGTGTCGAAGGACGCGTGAGGCGTGGCACGCAGCGGCCGGTGGCCCACATAGGTCCAGGGATCGTTGTTCGAGACGATCAGCCACCGTAGGCCGTCGTACGGCGGGAAGCCCGGCCGATGCAGCTGCAGGCGGGGTGATGAGGGCGCGAGGAGACGGCGTGCCGCCGTGCCCGCGGTGCGCGAGAGGCTCGACCGGCGCCCCCGTGCACGTTGTTCCTCCACGTCCGTGACGATCGCGGCATCCGGGCCCACTCCCGCGGCGAAGAGGAAGTACCGCTCGTCGACACTGCCGACCCCGATCGTGCGGTACCGCGCGGTGTGCAGATGGCACCGCAGGACGTCGGTCGCGGCCCGGAAGTCTCGCGGAAGACCTAGGCAGCGGGCGAAGACGTTCGTCGCACCGCCCGGTACGACGCCCAGGGCCGGGATGCGACCGTGGACCCCGTCGGCGAGAAGGCCGTTCGCGACCTCGTTCACTGTGCCGTCGCCGCCCAGCGCGACCACAACGTCCACCTCCCGCCCGCGCATCGCGTCCCTGGCGAGTGCGACGGCATGGCCACGGCCGGTGGTCTCCGCAGTCTCGGTACGCGTGACTCCGCGCAATGTGCCGAGGAGACAGTCGCGCCGGGCGCGGTCGACGCCCGTCGCGTGGGGGTTCACTACAACCAGTGCTGGCATCGAGGCAGACTATGGCGATCCGAGGCGCTTTGTGGGGTGAAAGCCAACAATCCTGTGAAGGAGACCCCTAATCCGTATACCACTGTCCTTGGGTGTTCTCCGTGGGACATGATGGTTCGCTCCATGCGGCGGTGCAACGGAGCCCCGTCCGCGCGTGCTCGGTGGGCGGCGATGGCGGAGCTGGCGAGGGATCATCTGGGGCGCATGACGTTCTCCAGCGCGAGGGCCGCTCTCTTCGTGAGTCTGCGGGCACCTCTCTACGTCTTCAACATCGTCTCCGCGGAGGGCTGGGTCAAGGACCGCCCACTCATCCTCGCGATCACCCTTCTTGCCGCAGCGGTCGACGCGGGAGTCGCCTGGCGACTGCACCGTTCTGGGCGTGACCTCATGAAGGCGCGTGTTCCGCTCGACCTGCTCTACGCGTGCCTGGGAGCGCTCGCCGTGCCTCCGACGTGGCCGTACTCCGGGGTGCTCATCTTCCTGGTCCCGACCGCCATCGAGCTCATCGCCGTACGGGGACTGCCGCTCGGTGCGCTGTACGTCGGCACGGTGGACGGCGTCATGTATCTCACCCGTGTCGCGGCCGGCGCCGACCCGTACGTGTTCGAACTTGTCTTCTACGGCGTGTGGATGCTGGTCATCGGGGCCGCCGCGTTCGCAGTGACCGAACTCGCCGGACGGCAGCACCAGAGACGATTCCTGGCGGAGCGTGAGGCGTTCCGAAACATGGTCGCCCTGCAGACGCGCAACGAACTGCTCCTCGGCCGTGGCGGAGCTGTGGTGGAGTCGCTCAACCGGACCTGGTTCCAGCTTGAGGTGATGGTGGGGGACACGGCGCGTCGAGCCCACCACGAGTTCCGCTGCGAACAGCAGTACCTCTCCGACAGAACCCGGGAACAGGCCAGGTACCTGGCGGACATCCTCCTGGAGACGGCGGCGGCGCAACGCCGCGGACGACCCGCCGTTGCGGAGCATCTGCACTTCACGATGGACAGGGAGCAACGCCTCCAAGTACTGACCCCCGCCCAGGCCGAGGCGTTGACGGCCCAGCTCACCGCCCTGGACCTGACGGGGCAGCATCGGGCGGAGGTTCTCTTCAGCGACCCCGTCACCGGCGAGGCCCGGCTCTCCGTGGGCGGCCGGACGCTGCATGTCCCTCCGGCAAAAGGACGCAAGCTGGCGCTCGTGCCTGCGGCCGTGATCTTCGGCTCCGGTTCCCTGCTTGCCCTCGTCAACCCAATCTACGCGGATCTGCCCCTGGCTCCTGTCCTTCTCACCATGGCGACCACCGCTGCGCTGGGCCTCGCGGCCGAGCGACGGAGAAGACGCAGACGGGAGAAGGGCCTTGGGGCGGGGATGCGCGCGCTCTGGATCACCACACTGCTTCCCGCCCTCCTCGTCCTGGGAATGACGGCCGTGCTGCCCGTCCACTGGAGGCTCGCGGACGGCCGGATCATCGTTCCCGCGATCATCGGGCTAACGGGCACGCTCTACATGGTCGGCATCATCTGGCCCGAGCTGCCGCCCCGCCTGCGCCGGTGGACCATCGCGTTCTGTCTGGCCTGGACGTTCGTCGCCGTCCAGATGAATCCGTACGGCGCTCCACCCCTCCGGTCGGTCATCGGCACCCTGATCATTCCCGCCAGCGTGGTCATGGCGGTCCTAGCCTTCGACAACAGGAACAGGGACCTGGGCCTGCGTCTCCACGACCGGTGGGTGGGACAGCTCCAGGCCACCGCCGAGGACATCAAGGCCCGTTGCTTCAAGGAGGAGATCGACCTGTTACAGCGTCAGATCGCCGATGCGGCAGTCATGGTGGGCCGTGCGGAAGACGAGCACGACGTGGCGGTTCCCACCCAACTGCTCGCGGAGGCACGGTCCTCCCTCGAAGCCCTGTGCCATCAGAGCGTGGTGCATGCCGCCTAGGTTAGGAGTTCACTCATGGGCCGCGTGGTGATTCTCGCCCTCGGATCCCGAGGGGATGTCGAGCCGTGCATCGCACTTGCCAGGGCGCTGCGTCAGGACGGCTACGACGTGACCATCCACGCGCTGGACGACTTCCGGGACCTCGTCGGCCGCGCGGGCATCGACTTCGCGTCCATGCGGGCGAGCCTCCCCCGCATGGGGCGGGGGTCCCGGCAAGTGGACTGGGCGATGCGACACGCGCACCGCCATCCGTTCGTGGCCGTGGCAGGCGTGGGCCTGTGGTTACGGGGTGTCGCGACTGACATCGCGCGATCAGTGACGCACCGGGTCCGCCCCACCGACACGGTCATCAGTGGAATCCTGACCCTCGACACGGCGCTGGCGCTCCGCGCTGCACTCGGATGCCGCATCGCCGTGGCGCTGTTCGCCCCGTGCCTGCCCACGCGTGAGGGGCCCAGCCTCATCGAACCGCTCAGGCCCGCGCACACCAGTGTCCTCAACCGGGCAGGAGGCACCCTGGCGTGGGCGGCAGGCGTCTGGTGGTCCCGATCGGGCGGCGCCGCCGCGCGGCGTGAACTGGGCCTGGCCGGGCGGCGCACCGAACGCTCCTTCCTCGTTCCCCCCGACGTTCCCATCCTGCTCGCCGCGAGCCCCCTCCTCGTCCCCGCGGCCACGGACTGGGGTCCCAGGGTGCGGTTGACCGGACCATGGCACCCGCCCGCACCCGACGACCAGGACATGCCCGACGGCCTTACGAGGTTCCTCGACGAGGGTCCCGCCCCCGTCTTCGCGAGCTTCGGCAGCGTCGGACTGGTCTCCGACATCCCGCTGTTCGTCGAAGCCGCCGCAGCTGCGGGGGTCCGCCTGGTCACCACCGTGCCGCGTGGCTCCGACATGGCGCCGGGCCGTGTCGGCGCGACGGCCTACGTAGTGGACGAAGCACCGCACGCGTGGCTGCTGCCCCGTACCGCTGGAGTCGTTCACCACGGCGGGGCCGGCACCACGACGACCGCGCTGCGCTCGGGCGTCCCCTCCACCGCCGTCCCGCACCAGTTCGACCAGCACTACTACGCCCGTCGGCTCGCCTTGCTCGGCGTCGGACCCACCGCCGTGCCTCGACGGAAGCTGGACAGCGCCGGGCTCGCGCGGATGATGATGGCGATGACCCGCGCGCCCGAGGCGGCGGAGTATCGGCAGCGGGCGATTCGGACCTCTGTGGAAGCCGCGAGGGAGCGGGGCACCGAGGAGGCGATGCGTGTGCTGAGAACCGCCCGGCTGATCTGAACTCGAGCGGGGAGGCCGGAGCGGGGGCCCGCCGGCAATCGGCGGAGCGAGTGTCGCGGCCCGCCGTTCACCTCATCCGCTCGTCGTGGCGTCGATGGACACGGGCAGCACGACGTGCGGATAGGAGCGCAGGACCGGGTAAAGGGCCCGGAAACGACGGGCCGATGAGGGAGCGGCTCCGCAGGACTGGAGGAACACGACCCACTGTCCGACATTCCGCGCGTGATGCGCGACCCCGATGTCGTCGTGCGCGGCGTGGTTCAGCACGTAGTCCCAAGCCCGCCAGCACCATCGTTCCGCACGTGTTTCGGGTGCGTCCTCGATGACGACAACCGTCGACCTGGTCACCCGTAGGACCTCGCGCACGAGAGCCTCGGGGTGCTCGGCGTGGTGCAGCACGAACACGAGCAGCGCCGCGTCGAACGACTTGTCGGGGAACGGCAGTCTTTCCCCGTCGTACAGCTGCATCGGCACCTCGGTGACGTTGTGGTCGACGACGTCGACCGCTGTCACCGAGAACCGTCCGTCGGCCCCCAGGAGCTCCGCGATGCGACATCCTCCTGCCCCGACGTCGATGACGCTGCCCCCCACCGGCAGATGCGGCCGGATCCGGTCGACAAGGGGCTCCTCCCGCCAGTAGACCCGGGAGAAGGCACGTCCCACCCAGCCGAGAACACCCATGAGGGCCACTATGACGTGGCTGACTCGGCGACGGCATGCCATTTCGGCAGACCGAACGCGACCATCGATCGCCGCTGCCCCGGATGAGGCTCCGACCTCCGTTCGCGAGTTCGCACATGCCGCTCACTGGCCGTTGTCAGCGGCGCCGTGAGGATCGTCCGTCACTCTGAGTCCGAGCAAGCGCCGCAGAAGGGGCCGCAATTCCTTCCCGTGCGCGAGCCGCCGCCGCTCGCCCGTACGGAACACCAGGACTGGCAGGAGGCCGCCCAGCGTCTCGCGCAGGCGCCGGCGTTCGTAGGGCGACACGCCCACGGCCGAGGCCCCGTCCGACACCAGAGGAGGAGTGGCCCTGCTGTCCTCCGCGGCGGCGAGCGCGTCCCCGATCCGCGGTGGCGCGACGAATCCGACGACACGCCAGTCGACCGGCTTACGGGGGCCCATGTCCAGTGGCGACTCCACCGCGCGAACGAAGTGCGCCGAGGACGGCACGTCGAGGTAGTCGAAGGCGTAGTCGACACCAGCCTCCTGGCACCGCAAGGAGAGTTCGGGATGCGTGCGCGCGTACGAGCTCACCAGGATGATCACGGGCCGCTCCCTGCCCGCCAGTTCACGGATGCGCTGTGCGACCCTGGGTCCGAGGAAGCGATCGGGCAGTTCACCATGGCCCATCAGCACCGGGTACTCCCGGTCGTCCCGGCCGTCCAGTACGACAGTGTCGAACCGGTGCCAGTCCGTCTCCTCGAATGCGGCCTCGAAGCTGTAGCCCACAGCGGTGTGTCCGGCAGTGCGGAGCCAGCCGACACGGCCGTCCAGGACGTCCTCGCGCTCGTCCACCACGGCGACCCGCACGCGTACCACCCCCATGTCCCGCACTGTAGCGGCCGACCCGACGGTCGGAGCCCGGCGCGTGAGAACCGGACAGTCACCGGTCGCAAAAACCACCCCTCTGTTTTGCGAACGCCCAAGTCCAGTCTGGCTCCAGACCGCATCGCGCGCCGTTCCGATCACGGGCGAGCGAAGCACCGTGCTCCGCCGGATCTGCCCGCTCCGGCCGAACTGAAGGGACCCACCACCATGACCGGCCCGCGCAATCAAGCCCTGCTCTCGCTCCGCGCCGCTCTGATCTTCGTGCTCAGCCTGTTGGTTGCCGCGGTGGCCGGAGGTCTGACCTACCTGAGCACGCACCGCGTTCCCGACGCCCTCATCGCCGCGGGCGTCGCTGCGGGAGGCGCGCTGGCCCTGTTCAGCACGATCATCGAGTAAGGCAGACCCGCTCCACGG
>NZ_JBHJTL010000038.1:0-69201 GCF_042264065.1 Streptomyces sp. NPDC056222
GGACGTGGACACCACGTCCCGCCCCGGGGCTCGTGTGCTCGCGGATTAGGCCACGGAGGTGGGCCTGTTGTTGGGCAGGCTGGTGGCCTGCCGCTGGCCGAAGGGGGTGCTCCAGCTTCCCGTGCCCTTGTGCAGGTACGTGTTGGTGTCGCCGGCGTTGGTGGCGAACAGGTCGGGTCGGCCGTCGCGGTCGGCGTCGCCGACGCCGACGATGTGGCTGTAGCCGCCCCATCCGGCGCCGATCCTGATGCGCGGTGCGAAGGTGCCGTCGCCCTTGCCGAGGTGGAGCCAGAGGACGCCGGCGGTGTCGCGGGCGACGAGGTCTCCAGCTGTCGCTCCGGCGATGTTGCCGGTGGCCGTGATCAGGTTGTAGCCCTGCCAGCCCGTACCGATCTTCACGCGGGTCGTGTACGGCGTCCGCCAGCTGCCGGTGCCCTTGTAGAGCCACATGGCACCCGCGGCGTCGGTGGCCACGAGGTCGGGCTTCCCGTCGCCGTTGAGGTCACTGCCCGCGGCGATCTTGGTGTAGCCGCCCCAGCCCGAGCTGATCTTGTACCGGCCGGCGAAGGTGCCATCACCCTTGCCGAGGAAGTGCCACAGGACGCCGTCCTTGTCCCGGGCAACGATGTCCGCATGGGCGGCGCCGGCGATGTTTCCCGTGGCCTCAATCTGGTTGTAGATGTTCCAGCCGCTGCCGATGAGCTTCTGCTCCGCCGACGCCAGCCAGGGGTTGTAGTAGGCGAAGTGAGAATCGGCGCGCCACAGCCGGCCCGACCCATCGCGCAGGAGCACGTCGGGGGTGCCGTTGTCGTTGTAGTCGTGCGGTGCGGGCTTGCGGACGACCTTGAACGTGCCGGAGGAGGTCAGGACCGGACCGATGCCGTTCAGGGGCTCGGCGCTGATCTTCCAGGTGTAGTCGCCGTTGTACGCAGTTTCGTACTGGTGGCCGAGATCGCCCTTCCAGTCGAAGTGCACGACCGCGTCCGTCGGCCGGATGACTTCCTGGGAGATGATCTTGCCGGTCCGGACGTGGCGCAGGGTGACGATGGCCCGCACGTTGAACCGGGACAGCGTCCAATCGAGTTGTGCCTGGCCGCGGTTCTGGTCAAGGTCGATCACGGCGGGGACCTTGGAGCCCAGCAGGGCGACCTTGGTGGACTCGCCGCTGCTCGCGACGAGCGTGGCGGCCGGGCTACCGTCGGCGCTGGGGGCGATCCGGTAGAGGCCCTCGCCCTGCTCGACCGTGCCGCCGCGCACGACCTGGGCACCGTCGGGTGCGACAGCGGCCGTGAGGGTGTGGTCGAGGAGCTTGCGGGTGGTGGTCCCGTCCTTCAGGCTGCGCGCGGTCAGGGCGTTCAACGCGTCCGGCGCCCAGGATTCAAGTCCGCTGCGCGTGCCGTAGGTGACCCAGTCGCCGACCAGACCGACCTCGACGTCGCGCCCTCCGGCGGTGCCGGCCTTGAACTTCTGCGCTGCCTTGGTCGCGCGGTCGACTACCACCACCGTGACGTTGGCCGCCGCATCGTACTCGACCCAGGCGAAGTGCGTCGCCGAGACGGCGAGGTCACCATGGGTCTTGGGGAGTTCGTACGTCTCCGTCACCGTGTTGGCGGCGAGGTCGAGCGTGGCCGCGTACTTCGTGTACGACGTGCCCGTCTGGGTGCTGTAGGTCAGCAGGGCGTGGTCGGCCGTTCCGGGCGTAACCCTGACGCCATAAGCCTCCCCAGGAAGACCGGCCGTCATCTTGGCCGACCCGCTGGTCGTGCTGTGCATCTGGGTGATCCAGTCCCCGTCCTCGTTGAATAGGGTGGTGAACAGCGCGTTGCCCGCAGCTCCCGCGTACGCGGTCTCGGTCTCGGTCTCACCGCCAAGGGACACCGAGGCCAGCTTCTGGCCGGTCGCCATGTCGGTAAGGTCAGCACCAGTAGCCCAGTTGGAGGCCACGATGTCGCCCGAGCCGGTGCTCTCGACCTTGGCGGACCAATTGATTTCCGTGGCAGCAGATCCGTCCGCCGGAACCCAGTACCGCGTCTGGGAGTAAGGCTCCTCACCAGTGGGCGCGGTCTTCGTCAGGGCCAGATAGCCCGTGGCACCCGCGCCGATGATGGTGCTGTTCTTCGGGAACGGCGCGACGCTCGTCGTGGTCGCGGCCGCCCCCGTCGTGCCCTCGGTAACCGGTACGGCGATCGCCGGGGCGGCCAGCGCGGTCGAGCCCACGGTGACGGCGAGCACGGTAACAACGGCTGCGGCCAGCTGCCTACGGGCGGGACGTGCGTGGGACAAAGTGTGTTCTCCTCAGGAAGACCAGACACACCATGCATAACGCACGGTCAGACTCTCGATCAAGGAAAAGGTTGTACGGTACGCATGCGGATTTCCAGGGGACGGCCTCCAACATCTGGCGGCGGGTGCCCACCTCGTCCGAGGAACCGTCGACGTCAGCGTCGAGTGCGTCCACGGACGGGAGCGCAAGGAGAGCGGGCTTCTCTACACGGGCACGCGTCGAAGTCGATGATTGTGAAGGACATCGCTTCTCATTGGGGATAGGGCCCCCTGCCTGGGCTTCCGAACCAACCAGGCCGTTGTGGCGCCACCGACCAGGCACCTGTTCGGGCAGCCTTTCAGGATGTTCGGGAACTGATGCTGACATACCTGACGATGCGCCAGGTACGCGCTGCGTCGAGCACGGAGCCACTCTCCGCATCGACCTGCAAATCGTTCAACGCGCCCGGCAGCCCCGGACTTCATCTGGTCCCGGAACAATAGGCGGTCGAGCAGACCTACGAGACGGTCCCGGTCGCTCGCATCGGCGACCACAGCGCGTCCGTGGCCAAGATGCCGGACGCGGCGGGCTTCGCCTCGTACCGGATCACCGCACAGGACAGCGACGGCAATTCCATCGGCTCCGCGTAGGCCGCTCGGACTACGCAGGAGATGACCGTCCTTCGTCGTGCCGCGCTTCTCCACGAACCGCTCCATCGCCTCCCGCACCGAGCTGCGGCAGAGGCACCTCCCGGGACTCTCCCGCCTTGCGATGCTTCAGCTTCGCCGCCCGTCCGTGTGGAATGGCGGTCCGGACCGCATCGTGAGGGGCACGGGCAACGGGTCGGCTTGGCGCAGTCCTTGAAGAAGGACTGCATCCCACCGGGGTGCAGGTCAGCAAGCCCGGACACTGTCCGGCCCGATGCTGACCATTTGCTGACCCGGAGGCGGCACTCAGAGCGCTGACCTTCCACCCCTGCGGACCGCGGACGAGGGTCATCCGCACACGGTTGAGGTCGAGGCGCGGGGTGGAGACCTGGGTGCTGGTGGCGAGCTGGTTCATGAAGAGCAGGACGACGACCTCGTCCGCGGAGGCCGACACCACCGACGCCGTCAGGGCGGCGTCGCCGCTCGGGGGCTTCGCGACCGTGGCCTTGACCACACCGCGGTACTGCTTGGCTGTGGGGGCGACCGCGGTCGTGGTGGTCTTGCCGTACTGGTCGAGAAACGGGCCCGTGAGGTGGGAGCGCGCCGCGGCGAAGTCGCGGTCTAGGTGGCGGTAGTCGTGCGACAGGATGGTCGGGGCGGCCTTGTGTGCCGCGGTGAGCGCGGCCGTGCGTGCCTGGGCCGTGCGTTCCGCCTCTCGGTACTTCCAGCCGAGCATGGCGGTGGCCACCACGCCGAGTACGACCAGGATGGCGAGCACCGCGCCGAGCCGGCCTGGGCGAACGCCCGTCCGGGAGGTCGGCTGGGGCTCCGGGGTAGCGGGCTCGTTCGGCTGCCGCGCCGCCCGTTCAGCGCGCAGCGGCCGGGCCGCGTGCGTGAGGAGTACACGAGGCCTCCCGTTCATGCCGCGCCACGAGGCCCGCTGCCTGTGCACCGGTCAGCGCCGCCATGGCCGTCGCGGCGACCGCCGTGGCCACCACACCTCTCCGTATGCACTGCCTTGAAATCCGCCCGGCCATCCCTCCGGTCCCTCCCCATCGCGACACTTCTGTCACGTGCTCTACGGGGAGGCGGGTCCGTCGCGTCGGTCGAGGGGTTTCTTCCGTCGATTCTGGTTTCGGAGCGAACAATTCATTCCGGCCGCGGACCCGGCCGCTTCCCCATGGCCGCGAGGACACCGGTTCTCCGACCGCGCCCAGGCCCGGCACGCCGCCGTCCACTCCCTGCTAGAAGCAGGACACAGCCCGCGCTCGGTCCAGCGGACGCTCGGCATGACCTACCGCACCGTCAAGCAGTCCGCGACTACAAGTACTTAGACGACCGGTGGCATGAGGGCTGCACCAACGCCTGGAAGCTGTGAGAGTAGATCGTGCCGCTCAGCGACAAGAGGATCCCGTCCTGCACGCACTTCCCTCTGCCAGCATTCCGCGCCGCCAGGGTCACCATCCCCGGCGACAGGTGCCGTCAGTCTTGCCCGGGCCGAGCGCTGTCAGCGGTTGCACGCGACTTGGACAGCAGGCTGGTCAGCGTGTGACCGGCCGCAATGTCCCGCTCGTCAGTCGCATGCAGGTCGGCAAGGTCACGCCTGAGCCCCTTGGGCCGCAGGGCCAATACTTCGCTAATCGCCACCGGACCCACTTGAAGTGTGTCGTACTTGATCGGGTCCTCGAGGAACGCCGTGGCAGCTGCCGCCAGCACCGCGCGCGCATCGCGCGCACCCGATGGCAGGCCCTGAAGGAACTTCGCGGCACCGAGCGTCGGATCCTGCGCATCAGGGCAGCTGAGCACCGATAGGGCCTTGCCGGGGAGTCCCGGGTAGCCACCCGTCATCCAGGCGTCCACGACGAGGGCCGCCTCGCCCCCCGCATCGTGGACGCTTCCCGACTGCCCCGAGGAGCGGAACCGGCCACGCCTGAAGGGGTCTGCCGCCGCGGAGCCCGCTCGGCCGGTCTTCCCGAGCGTCGCCTCGCAGATCTGCACCCGAACCTGCGCCGGCGGGTAACGGTCGGACCCAGCTCCCGCCGACCCGTTGGCCTCCATGGCATCAGCGAGCGTCAGCGCGTAGGCCGGTCCGCAGGCCAGACACGCGCAGACGTCAGCGAAGGCTTCGCCCAGCCAGGTCTCCCAGACCTGGACACGCTCCGGCTGCAACCCGCTTCCCCGCAATCGTGCTCTCAGCTCCTCGGAAAGCCGACAGTCGTCCTCGATGTGGTGTCCGACCTCATGCGCAACGGCGAGCGTGCCGGGCAGATGCTCGCTCTGGTGCCACGGCACCCCGATGATCGGGAACGGGAGCTGTCGGACGGCGTCTCGGCCGACGAGGGTGTAGATGTCACGTGGCAGCAGACTTCGGTAGTCGCTGCCGCGCGCTACGGCGAACGGGGCAACGTTCCGATTGAGAAAGACCAACGGTGGTAGCTTGAGCGCCGTGCCAACCGGGTCCAGCGCAGGCTTGTAGCAAGACCAGGCCAGTTCATCCGCCGCGTCCAGGAAGTCGCGATAGGCGGGCATGCAGCGCAGCACCAGTTTGCTGCGGAAGAAGTCCCACACATGGTGCAGGTCGAGTACCTGCTCGGCCAGATCGGCGACAGCTCCACCGGAATCCAGCAGGCCGGCCAGATCCTCGATGGTCGTGGTCAATTGGAGCGCCAGTCGGTGCACCTGTGTGAAGTGCTTCTCCAGCGGCCCGTTCTCCTGAACGTCGGCCTCCCAGTGCTCGAGATCGCCCCGCAGGCTCGCGATCACGTGGTCGAGTTCGACCCTGCGGCGTTCTTCGTACGTTGAGCCAGTCATGGCAGCGTGTAGGTGGTCGGTGCGGCGAACAGAGCTATCGCCCGGGCCGCCAGCCAGTCCGGACGGCCCGGCCCGGCCGCGCTGTCCCGAGCCGATCGAGCGCGCAGACCGGCCACCATCGCCGCCAACGACCGCCCTTCCGCCACACCTTCGGCCAAGTGGTCCACGGCCGGGTATGTCTCGTACATGCTCAATCCCATACAGAGGACGGCCGCTGTGGGAAGTTCCGTGAAGAACTGCGCGGCAAACAGGTTGCGCCGCAGCAGCTGCTCGGGAATGTCCGCCGACGACCCGGGGAAGGGCGGATCGAGCACCACCAGCGGGGAACTGCCCGGCTCCATCATCCCCAGCCAGCCTGCGAGAGACCCTGCCGAGAGGTCGGCCCCGCGCGACTTCAGCTCGAACCGCGACTCCGAGTACGAGGGCGACAGGTCGAGGTACGGGGAACGACCAATGGCCTCCAGCGGCGCCGTGACATGCACCACCGAGGCGCGGGGAACCCATGGATTGGGCCTGTCCAGGTGCACCGACCCGACACTCCGGATGTCGAACCCGTGGGAAGCGTAGATGTCGGCCACGTCCACCCCGAAGGCCTCGTGACTCCCCCGAGACTGGGACTGGATGGCCGACGAGGGCCTTACGATCACGGCCAGCGGCTGTTGTTCCGTCCGCAACCGCGGCCGCCCGCGCGCCAGTCGCTCCAGAGTGCCGCGCTCGATCGGCGCCGACTCATCCAGGCCCAGCGAAGCGGTCAGTCGGGCGATGGCCAGCCTGGTCCGTGGGCCGAGGATACCGTCGACGGGCAGATCCGGGTCGACGGAGCCGCGCAGTGCCGCCTGGACGTAGCGGATATCGGCTCCTGCGGCGGCGGCCGGCAGACTGCGGTATGCGAAGAGAGTTCGCGGAGCTTCAGCTTCGGCAAGGCCGGAAAGGGCGAGCTCCCAGGGCAGGGCCTGGATGTTCGGATCGTCCGACTCCAGGCGCAGCGCGGTGGTGCCGTGCCCAGCCGATTTTCGGAAGGCGTCCGGAAGAGCCTCCTGAAGAGCGCGCACCACAGCAAGCCCGTCCTCGACGAGCAGCAGCCGCTGCAACGCTTCCAGGTCGCCCACCGGCAGCTCGCGTGGAGCCGTCAGCTGCACAGCCTCCTCACCGTGGCGGTCGGCGATCAGCAGCCTCCCGTCTATGGTGGATTCCGGCTCCTGCTTCTGACCGAGGCGCCGGTAGAGGTGGCTGGCTTCCGTGTAGGCCGCCTCCTCGTCCGCGACCATGGCGTAGGTGTGCAGCACGTCAGCCGCCCAGCGGGTCGGCCGGCCCACGAGCCTGCATGCCTTGATGGCCTCCACGAGCAGGGGGATCGAGACACCGCGTTCGGCGCTGGACGGCGGAGATGTGGCCGTCAGCAGCAGACCGGCCGCGTGAAGCAGCGGAGGACGATCGGAGCTGACGGCACCCACCGCCGCGTCAGCGGGATTCAACGCGCCACCGAGGCGGGCCATGGCCTGGAGCCAACGCCACCGGGCCAGTTCGGCGTCCCACTCCGCAGCAGCGGTGATCCCGTCCACCGCCTGCATCGCCCGGTCACGCGCCCCGGCCAGTCGGTCGATTTCGCCCAGGAGGGCACGGTGCAGGGCGTCGTCCGCGGGTTCGTACTCGGCGTCGTGTGCGGTCCGGTCCGGCGTGGTGAGGACGCGCCGTAGTGGTGCCACCGCCGCCTCTGAGGCGCCCCTCGGCGTCGGGCAGCGCCGAAGCTCCTCCAGCACGAAGAGCCGAGCGGACGGAGGCTCCAGGGCGGCGAGCGCATCTGCGAGGACGGGAACCAGTTCGTTGTGGCGCCACCAGGACTCGACCAACTGGTGCACCACGCGAATCGCTGTGATCGTCGGTGGCACGTCCCGGTCCGGCCTCGGGCCCGTATCCCCGGCGGTGCCCGGAGGCTCGACGTGCGTGTGCCCGGCAGAGCGCGTTCCTCGGGCAGTGGCCAGCTCCTCCGCCAGAAGGTCGGTGCGGATCACGAACTCGTTGTCGGACGTGATCCATCGGCCTGAGGTGTTCTCCGGAAGGATGCGAGCCATGTTCAGCAGTCCCGCCGCCTCATTGAGATCTCCGACATCGCGGATCAGGAATCGGGCGTGCAGGAAGAGGCATTCGGGATGGCCGGAGCGGAATCCGAACTCCTGCCACATGCTCGCTGCCTGGCGGAAACGCAGATCGGCTTCGTCGACGGCGAGCAGCTCCCCCAGCACCACCCCGCGCAGTTGGTGTGCACAGGCCTCCAGACGGAAGCGGGAGAGGCCGAGAACGTTCTCGGCGAGGCCGGAGGCCTCGTCAAGGGCCGTCAGGGCCCGAGTCCCCCGGCCGAGGAGCAACTCGGCCTCGGCGCGCACCAGCGCGACCTCGGCGGCGTGGTCCGCGGTCGCCCACCCGGATCGGGCAAGTGAGTGCAGGGCGGCCGCGGGCCGGTAGCAACGCAGCAGCAGCCGGCCGTTCAGCAGCCTCGCGGCGTCCGCGTCCGCCGTCCCCGCGGCAAGTCCCGCTGCTCGCTCCGACCAGATGAGTGCCTCGTCCAGCCGCCCGTGCCGTTCCCGATCCCTGGCGTACGCGAGGGCGATGTCGCCCGCCTGCCGGAACCGGCCTGCGGCCACGGTCAGCTCGAAGGCCCGTGCGTACACCTCGCTCGCGGATGGATCACCGACCGCCGCCCTGCAGTCTCCGAGGACACGCAGCAGGTCGGCCTGCTCACCTTCGCCGACCGCGGCGAGGGCCGCCTCGGCAAGCATCGCAGCCTCTTCGGCCCGGCCCTCGACGGTGAGCATGGCGGCCTGCAGTGCGCTCTCCTGTCCGGACACAGGTATCGAGCCCGGTGCGCGCAGACGGAGCCGTTCCACGTGGTTCAGGGCGTACTCCGCCTCGGCCCAGTGTGGATCCGAGAGGCCGGCCCGGTCGTGAAGGGCCCGCCGGCTCCAGACGTAAGCCTCCTGCACATAGGCATCGGCCAGATCACCGTACGAGATCAATCGGCGCCCGTCCCTGGTGCGCAACGGCTCGCCGTCCTCCACGTAGTCGGGGCCCATGACTTCGGTGGCGATCTCGTGGAGGTCGTCGAGCGCTCCTGCGTCCCGGGCCCGGCGCAGCGCGGTGCGCCAGGCGTCGCCCGCACCCGGGTCGGCCATCTGGAACCGGTGGTACAAAGCCTCCCGCGTGTACGCCACCCACTGCTCGGGGTCTTCCGCGGCGAGAAGTTCGAAGTGACGGGCGAACGCTTCGTGCAGCTCGTGGTAGACGCGCTGGTCCGAGACGAGCTGGCGCAGCGGGCCGAGCACGTCAGGGTGGAAGATGACGGCGGAAGGGTCACCGGGCGCCTGCGAAACCCAGGAGGAACTGCCGACGTAGGTCAGCAATCGCAGCCAGGCCTCGTGCAGCGCGGCGTCGCTGTCGGGGGGCGTCGTGAACGGGAATGCCTCTTCGCCCGGTAGACCATGGAGATCGCGCCCGGGGTCGTCACTCGCGTTCGGTCGCGCCATGTTCCGTACCAGGAAGGTACGCATCACCGTGCGCAGATCCTGCTCCCGCAGGCGCCGGGGTACGACTCCGTATCTCAGCAGCCAGCGCACGGCGTGATCGTCGATCCGACGTACTACCCGGTCTATCAGGAGCGGCATCGCGGGATTCGGGCACGCCGCGAGTTCGTCCGGACGGAGGGTGGGATCCTGCTCGATGGCGTCCGCGAACACCGCGAGCGTGAGCGGCCGACCGTTGGCGCGACGCCGGGCCACCTCGCGCTTCTCGGCATCGGCGATGCCGCGCATGTCCCGCAGGTAGATCTCCGCTTCCTGGGGCGTGAAAGGGTCGACCCGCACATGGTCGACCTCACCCAGGGACTCCAACGCGTCGGGTACGCGCTCGCGGAGGTCGTAGCGCCCGGCGAGGACCAACCGGAGGCCGGGGCACGCTTGTCGCACGCGGCCGAGCAGCCGCAGGAGCCGGTCGGCCTCCTGGTTCCCGCGCAACAGGAGCTCCTCGAGTGTGTCGACGACGAGCAGCGCCGGCCCGTCCGCAGCGGCATCGTTGAAGCGGCTGACGAAGACGTCGGTGATGGTCTGCTCCAGCCCGCCGGGATCCAGGGTGTCGATGCTCTGGGCCGCTGTCTCGGCGAGCGTGGACGGCAGCCGGTCGAGCAGACTGCGGAACGACGCGTACTCATCCAGTTTCCCGAAGCTCCGCTGCGACCAGCGGTAGTCGAACTGAGCGGCCGCCTCCAGCAGGACCAGCCAGGGATGGCGCCCGATATTCGCAACAGAGACAAGGTCGAAGTCGATCCGGGCACAAGGAACGTCCCGCTCGGCCGAGATGCAGTGGCGCGTGACCAGCCATCGCAGCCGCATGGTCTTACCCATGCCGGGCGAGGCGAATACCTGCCAGACCTTACTGCCGGAGCCGGCCAGCAAGGCGTCGGCGTGCTCGCGCAGGCCTGGTGGCGAGAGGTACTGCGCGCACCGGGCATAGTCCACCGCCCAGTGGCTCTGCGCGCGCACATACCCCGCACGGTCCAGCCGCAACCGGGCGATCTCCGGGCCGGACAGGGTGACCCGGTCCGGATCAGCGAGTACGTCCAGCAGATCCTGACAGCGTGGAAAGTCGCGACGGCCGCTGGCCTCGGTGAACAGCTTCTCGAACAGGTTCCGAGCCTGCTCGCTGTTCGCCACCAGCAGGTGCCGCAACTCTTCTATGTGGTCCCGCCTCTCGCGGGAGAGGTCGGCGAGCTTATGCTCGAGAGCAACCAAATCATCGGGAGGTGCGCCGCCCTTCCATCCGACCAGCCAGCCCTGCATGTAGGCGCCTCGCTCGTCATCATGCAGTCGATACAGGTCCGGCCGATTGGCAACATTTTCGATCAAACCCAGGTCAACCAGCTCGGACAGCGGGGGTGCGCCAGATCCGGCCAGCGGGCGCAGCAGGCCATCGAAGATCTCACCGTCGAAGACAGATGCGGCCGCACAGCCCCGGAGCAGTTGCTCCCACCCTTCCGGGAGCAGCGACCGGCGGATCTCGGTAAGGCTCACGCCGGATCCGAGCTGATCGATGATGGCGTTGAGGTGCGCTTTCACGATCCACCCCCTTATAGATCGGCCATTCGGACCGCGCGGGCGATCCGGTGGAAGATCTCGACCGGCACACGCTCCCCCGGAAGGCTCCCGTGCGCGTCGAACACGGACCTGACGAGCTTGAAATCCAGCCCGACCCGCTCGCAGTACTCGTGGGCGAGGCGTACGAACTCACGCTTCTCGAAGTCGACAAGCGTCACAGGCGGCCCCCACACTCCGCCGTCCGCAGGCGGTAGCCAAGCATCGGTCCAGTCTTTGCCGGCCGTCAGGATCAGCTTGAGAGGCGGCACTTCCCCCTCTGCGATCGGCCTGATCAGCTGGGGGTAGACGACTTGGCTGAACGAGTCCCCAATGACGTTCTCGGCCTGATCGAGCGCAACCACATGGCTACGGGTACCCGACGCGTCCTTCAGCGCGCCGAGAAAGGCCCGGAAGATCCCCTGCCTTCGCTCATCGGCAACGCCCACGTCATCATCGAATGTGCGCCACTCGTCCAGGCCACTCCCTGCCGCAGCACCAGCCGCCGGGCCGGCATCGGGGACCGGACGGCTGACGAGCAGCGAGTTGAGCACGTTGTTGAATCCGAAGAACGCGGACTGTGGCAGCGGCTCGGGCTGTTCCGGAGCCACGCACGCCTCGCGGATCGCGCGCAGCACGTCCAGCCACTCCTTGGCCTTCACCTGGCGGTCCTCGTGGCCGGGATCGGGGTGCTTCAGCACGTCGGCGAGGTTGACGTAGGTGATCCGGTGACCACGCAGGAAGCACGTCAGAAGGCAGCTGAGGGTGAACCAGGTCTTCCCCGTCTTGGGTTCCCCCGCACTTGAGAAGCCAGTGACGACCAGCAGCGACCGATGGTCGGCCTGGTCCAAGGCGTCGAGCGCCCACCACGCGTCGCGACGCTGGGGCGCCCGGTCCAGGAAGGATTTCAGGTCACGGAACCCTCCCCGGCTGCATAGCCTGGTGATGGACTGTTCCGACGGTTTGAAACTGACGGTCAGCGCGGACGCCGGGTCCAGGCGCGTGTGGAACACCGGCAGTGCCCACTCGCCCGTATCCAGGAACTCCAATCGCAGCTCCTGGCGGGCTTTGGCCACCGACAGGTCCACCGGATCGGCGCACGCCAATCCTTTATAGAACACCTTGGCGAATTGTACGGCCGCCTCCGACTCGACGTCCGCCTGCATGGACACCACCATCCCGACGCCCGCAGCCATGAACGCATCCGACAGCCCACCGAGACGATCCATCGGATCAGCCGTGGTGCGGCAAGCGTTGAGCACGACGAGAGGAGGCTGCCAGCTCCCTAGAAGCTCTTCGATATCCGTCGAGGTCAGCGTCCAGGCAGCCGGCCGGGCAGCCCCACGCGGAAGGCCTGGCGTCAGCCAGTTGAACGGCAGAGCAGCGGGGTCACCCGGCACCGCCGGCATGCCGTGGCCGATGAAGTGCAGGACATGAGGCCGCAGCCGGTCGAACTCGTGTGAGAGTTCGGGCATCGTCGGGCCGTCAAGAAGCTGGACGTCCGCCCGACCAGGAGCACTGCCAAGTGCGCCTCCCACTAGCGCTAGTTCGGTGTCCGCCAGCAGTTTCTTCTCGCTGGGGTTGCACACCACCAGAAGCACGCGCAGCGGCCCCTGCTCAGCTGAACGCTGGGCACCGTCGTCCTCTCGGATGCGCCCTCGCGACCAGAGCAGATTGGGATCGCGGAAGAGCCACTTGTGGTCCTGTCGAAGCAGTTCCCAGGGGAGCACGCGGAGCGGACGCGGTTCGATTTCCAGGCACACCCGCAGAGGCTGGAGCCCAGCACCGATGGGACGTACGCTCCGCCACAGTTCACCTACCCCGCCGCTTACCAGGGCAGAGAACAGCAGGTCGCCCACCCCCTCCCGGGCCGCCTCTGAAGTGCCCAGTTCCAGTGCGGAGGAGAACGGTTCGGTACTGGCATCCGAGGGTTGGTCAAGGGCCGCGACCAGCTCGGGCCCCAGTGGGGCCACTGCCTCCCTCGACTCGGAAGCGCCCCCCTCGATCCGCAGTCGGACGTGATAACTGTCGCCTGCCTGCTCCCCGCCCTCGGCTGCCTCGATGTGGAAGTGCGCAGTGGTCATCAAGCCTCCCGCGCTTCGTCCCGGTCGTCGTGGACCGTTTCGATGGGGGCCTGATCGTCCGTCGACGCGATCATCAAGACGGCGTGGGGGTCGTCCTGCGCCTCCTCGACCAAGACCGGGGGCACCTTGCCAGGCTGAGCACCACGGCCCGGTTGGCGCGGCCCGTAGTCGGCCGACACCCGGCCCCACCAGCTCTCTTTCAGCTTAATTACGTGGTAGAACGGGGTAACGTCGGAGCCGGTCCACTTGATTCCAAGAGCGTTGGAGCGCATCACTGACGCGCCGAGCGCCACATCCCCAAGCGCGGCCGGTCCGCCCGGACCGGCTGTCGCCGACAGTTTCAGCTCCGCGGCCGCACCCGACCCTGCCGCGGACAGCACCGTACCGCTGGTAGCGGATACCACCTCGGTCACGGCGAGCATCGTTGCGGTCCAACTCCCGTTCCACCATTGATTGACGAGCTCACCGGCAAGGCTTTTGACATCAGCCGTCCCCAACTGGCTCAACCCCTGATAGACCACGAGAGTCGCGTTATTCCGCTGAAATTCGACCAGTGCGCCGGCGTCCGCCACGGCGAGGGCAGCGAATCCATCAGGACTGCTGCCCGCGGCCTTGAACCGCACAGTCACCGCGCCGTTCGAGTCATACGTGAACGCTGCAGGAGGAGCGCCGCGCTCGCGGGCCAAAGAGATGCCTCGCTTGGCGAGACTACCCGCGGTCCGAACTGCTCCGTCCTGTACGTCGTACACGCTGCCGAGCCGCACCTGACGCGACAGAGGCCAGGTGACCCACCAGCCCCTCCACGGGTCACTCATCGCATCTCTGTAGAGATCGTACGTCTCAGTCATCAGGCACCACCCCAACCATCCGGATCCATCCGGCCGGTCGAGGTGGGGCCAGCGACTACGGTGAGCCTTGCACCGTCTCACCAACCCAACAAACGGCCGGACAATCGCTGTTCCGATATACGCATACTTCGATTATCAATCGGAGCATGGCGCAATTTTCGCAGATGCAATAGTTGATCAAAGAAACGGCGCCCACCGTCAAGCCAACGCCAGCGGAACGAGCTCAACACTTCCTGACTCTAAGCATCCTCACATGGGAGCCGAAATCACTCGAAGTGCCAGAACAGCTAATCTCTACTATACATTTGGTGCGGCCCCGCCGCCGGTCTGTCCACGGCCGGCGGCGGGGCCGCATAGCGACGCTCTGAGCCTCCTCCACCGGCCGAACTTGGGCCGAAGCCGCGGCCCGTCCGGTTCGCGATCACACGAGCAACTCGTGCGGTCACTCCGTGGGGCGATGCCTCGCAGTTGGTCCCAGTAGTGGAACAGAGTCCGAGTCATCGGACCGGCGGCGGATGCGAACGGACTTGACTCGACCGCGTCTGTGGAGACGAAGGGTATTCATCCCGCCGCATTCGCCTGCACCTGCAGCGACACCAGATCAAGCACACCATCCCGGAGCCAAGGAATTAGCGGGCCAAGCGCCGACGCCTTATTGCGTCGGCATCGCCCGCCTGCCCAACCAGCCCTGGCAACCGGGCATCAGTCGCGAAGTGGGCGCGCCGCACCCTGGACGAGCCAGGAAACCCGGGCGACCCGCTACGTCCTACCAGGCCTCCGCGGACCGGTTGCAGCCGACGGAATGGGCGGAACCGGTGGAATGCCTGGGCGGCACACGCCGAAGTCATCCGAATGAGTGCATCGCCCGGAGAGGCGGCGACCGCGCATTGCAGTGTTGGTTGGAGAAGTTGGTGCGAGGTCGATAAGTCTTGGTCAGTGAGCGATTCCGCCGTGGTGTGAGCAGGTTCCTCGCCCCGTCGAGTGGGATATCCAGCCGTCGATGCAAACAGTGCCGCCGTACCTCGGCGCCTGTGCGGATGGCGCAGGGGCAGGCAGCACACGTGGTCTGACCCAGCAGTTGGACTGTGCCCCGATCCACCACTCCTGCGGCGATCCAGCCGGACACACTCCGTACGGTGTATGGGCAGGAACCAGCCCCTCCTGCACGAAGACCCGCATCGCAGCTTCCAAGGACGATGGAGCCGGCGGGTTTGCATCTTCGGCGAGAGGCATCTCGTCCAGCCGGCGGTCGACCTTGATGAGCTGCGCTGCGATGCCTTGCCCAGCTAGCGGCCGGGCAACGTTCACGACAGATGCGACGCGTCTCCCGGCATCTGCCTTGTCCAAGCGGGTGGTATCCGTGGCGAACACGTGGCCGTCGGACGTCATGAAGCGCAGCGTGACCTCGTACCAAGCGGCTTGCCGGGGGTGGCCGTTGGTCACGCTGACCTCGACCGAGGACATGCCTGTTTCGGGATCGGCGCATTGCACGGGGCCCAGCTGGACATCCTCGGCCAGTGCGACGCTCTTCAGTGGTTTGAGGGGTTGCGCCGCGACCTCTCGCGGGCAGAGCTCCTGCTCCTTGTGCGGAGACGATCGAGCGCAGCCCGATCCCAGAAGCGCGACCGCTGCGACTGCCGCCAGAGCGCCTGCCCGCACCTTGCCCCCAACGCTTGGCCGACTTGTTCCGGAGCTCGCATCCGACGCCTCGGTTGCCTTCCGCAAGCCTACGAGCGACATGACGCGTCGTGGCTCCGGAGCAAAGCTAACAGCGACTGCTTAGGTGACCGCAGGAACGCTGCCAGGAACGGGCTGCGGCTGGGGAGAATGAATGTCCGGTGGGGAGCGGCTGGGGAGAATCGACCACGCAAGACGACATCACCGCGAAAGCCCCGGAGACGAGCAAAATCGCAGGTCAGCACTGCTCGTAGAGCAATCTGCACAGGTCAGCGCGTTGTGGGCGACGACTTCAAGAAGATCTCCTCGCCCTCGGAGGCAGCACATTCCCTGCCGCTCCTCTGGCTGCCTCCCAAAGTCCAGCATCCAGGATCCGGGCGGCCTTGGTGATGCTCCCCGGCATCAGGTGCCGTTACGTGCGGTACGTCTCCTCGATGGACTTGTGCCCCATCCACTCCGCCACGTCGGTAATGGGGATGCCGCTGCCGACGGCGTTCGAGGCGAAGTAGTGCCGGAAGCCGTACATCCCCACCCCTTCCTCCGGCGGCAGGTTCGCGAAGAGCTTCTTCACCCGGCGCCGCTCATGCCTTCAGTGAAGTAGCCGCCCGGGCCCCGCAGCAGGTAACCGTCCTTCGTGGTGCCGTGCTTTTCCTCGTACCGCTCAATCGCCTCCCGCACCGACCGCGGCAGAGGCACCTCCCGGAACTCACCCACCTTGCGGTGCTTCAGCTTCGCCGGCCTCAGCGTGTTCGAGTGGATCTGCTCACGCACCCGGTACACGTCCTGCGCCACGACGTTGTTGACGTTCACCGCCCGCGCCTCGCCGTTCCGCAGGCCGCATCCCGCCATCATGACGATCTCCAGCGCCAAGTCCTCGTCGGCGACAAGCAGCGCCCTCTTTACGTAGGCAAGCGACGGGATGACCACCTGCTCACGCACGTATTCCGGTTCCTGAACCCCCTTCACCGGGTCGTCGGCCATAGCCCCCTTAGCATACGCGTCGCGAAGAATCGTCTTCAGGGCCCGGAATATGTTTACCTGATTTCCCCGGCCGACCCCGTCGCTCTCCATCTCGTCCAGGAACCGCTCGACCACCATCGGCGTGACCGAGTTCAGCGTCCGCGATCCCAGGCGCGGGACAATGTGAACGTTGATCGAGCTGTCGATGTGCTCGCCCGTGGAGTACTCCGTCATCCGGCGCTGCCGCGGCCGCCACTGCTTCGCGTACTCCTCGACCGTCAGCTGGCCCAGTTCGCGGCGGGCCGCCGCCACGGACGGCGCCGTGGTCTTCTTCTCCGCGTACAGCTGTGTGAGGCGCTCGATCGCGTCGTCCTGCGTGTCGTATCCGGACTCCTCGCGCTGCTTGCCCAGCGCGTCACGGAAACGGATCGAGTACGGGTGAGGGCAGCGGGTGGGCTTGGCGCAGCCGCAGTCCTTGAAGAAGGAACCCATGCCGCGGGCGAGCTGTCGGGCCATGTAGCGAACCATCCGATCCAGCCCAAGAATCATGCTCAGGCGCCTACTGCGGGTCGATGGTCAGCAAGCGGGGACACGGCTGGGACGCGTGCTGACCGTTTGCTGACCTGATGGGGGCACATGATGCCCCTGACCTGCGGCAACCCCAAATAGTCAGATCTTGGACTTGAACATTGTCCGGAACATGAAGAAACTCCCGAAATGTCTGCTCCCTGCCTGCTTCCTGCAGGTCAAAGGCGGTCTTCGGAGGCTACAACGATTCGCATGTCTGGTCAGCTGTCCCCAGGTGTTGCAGACCTCACGCCGACCGATCGCTGACTTCTCTGACGCCCCGCGAGAAACCACGAGAGGCCCAAACGCTCTCGGCCTGGCCCATCCGCACGTCCCGTGCGAGGACGCCAACGGCGCCACGCACTGCTCCGCGGCCAACGGGCAACGCGGATCGTGATCCGGGGCTGCAGCCGAGGACGGAGCGGTGAAGTGCCCGCCAGCCATGACCTACGTGGCCATTGCCATCGGCTCTGCGTCAGGCACGGCCACGGATATCAGCGGACGAGCCGCTCCCGTCAGTCACGCGAACAGCGCACACCAACAGCAACCCGGGCCGACCTACGCGATGGTCTCGACGCTGGCCAAGACCGTGGAGTAGGTCTAGACGCGACAGATCGCGAAGTCGCCCACGCCCAGCACACGCGGCGTGCTGAACCGTAGATCGGGCAATGCCACGACCTTGCGCAACAAGGTCATCCGCCCCGCGCCGAATCCCACTCGTCACGCAACAACGAGTAGTAAATGCTGTCGCGCCACGTCCCGTCCGGGCGTGGCCAGTCACGACGAACCACACCGTCGCGCACCGCTCCCAGACGTTCCAATGCCTGTTGCGACCGGATGTTCTCAGGGTCCGTACGGAACATCACCTTGTCGCAGCCCAGCCCAGTGAAGGCATGGTCCAACAGGAGACGCTTCGCCTCCCGGTTGATGCCGGCACCCCACCAGGCCCGCCCCAGCCATGTGGAGCCGATCTCCACCTGCCTGCGCACCGGATCCGGGTACCAGTACGACGTGGTCCCTGCCACCTGCCGATCGACCAGCACCGCAAAAGGCAGGCGCAGCGCTTCACGGCTCAGTGCGGCCCGGATCCACTCCCGCATCGCATCCACCGTCGGCGGACGGTCGTACGGCAGCTTGGCGAAGACCTCGTCGTCGCCTACGGACCACAACCCCTCAGCGTGCTCAAGGGACAGCGGTTCCAGACGGACACATGGGCCGGACAGGACGAACGGGCGCAATGGAAACACCCGATGAGTCTGCCACCAGCGGGCGGTGTCCGGTGGACGAGTTGGAGCGCGACCGGCTGCTGGACATCGCGGTCGGCTGTGGCTGCACCGACGGGGAGTTCACTCCCGCCCGTAGCGGCCCTTCACCGCAGCCGCGGGCACCGCCAGCCGGACCGCGGTACGGGCAGCGCCCGGACAGCGGCACCACCGCCCGGCGCCGGTACCGCGACGGCAGCACGTCCGCCTTCACCGGATCCCGGACAGCGCCGCCGTGCATCGAGCCGAAGGCCCCGACGGCCGACGGTGCCACCTGTACCGGTTGGCCATCCACCCCGCGCACCGCCGGCACGGCTGGCCGCGGCGCTGCCGACAGCTATGGAGCAGCGGTTCGCTGCGCTGAGTGGACGACGCGATGGTGCTGGACGGCAACGAACTCGCCCACCGCGTTCGGCGCGCGATGGGCTACGAACCGCGGCCACGCTCGATTCATGGGGCCAGCCACCTACCACCTGATCCGCGACCGCTACCGGACGGGCAGTTGCGCCGCCACGATGACGTTCCCGTACAGGTCCTCGAAGTGCAGAGAACGGCTGTCGACCCCCTCCCGCTCGTCCCACACCCGCACGCCGTGTGCGCGCAGGTGATCGGCGGTCTGTTGCGCGTCGGCCGTATACAGGACGAGCAGGGGTTGGCCGCCGCACTGACGACCGATCAGCTCGCGCTCCTGGTCCGTCGTCGCGGGCATCAGCCAGAGGCCCGCCGGGGCCCGGCCGGGCAGGCCGATGTGCAGGTAGCGGTAGCCGTCAGCCGTCTGGTCGTGCAGGACCTCGAAGCCCAGGACGTCCCGGTAGAAGGCCAGGGCGGCTTCGGTGTCCGCGACGAGCACCACCATGCGGCCGAGCGCGGAGAAGAGCGGGTTCTGATCGGGAGAGGGAGCCATGGGTGAAACCTCCGGGTGAGGGCGGTGCGTTGCGTCGACCGGTCATTCGACGCCCAGCAGGCGCCGCCGGTCGTCGGGACGGGATGCGAATTGCGCACAGGGCGCCCGGTGGACGATGCGCCCCTTCTGCATGACGGCCACGTTCTGGGCGACCGAGAGGGCGAGGCCCAGGTTCTGCTCGACGAGGACAACCGTCATGCCCTCCGCACTCACCTCCCGGATCACCTCGCCCACCTGGGCGACGATCGCGGGAGCGAGGCCGTCGGACGGCTCGTCGAGGAGCAGCAGCCGCGGATTTCCCAGCAGGGCCCGGGCGATCGCGAGCATCTGTTGCTCTCCTCCGGAGAGTTGGTCACCGCGATGCCCGAGCCGCTCCCCCAGTCTCGGCAGCAGGTCGAGAATCCGCGCCCGGGTCCACGGCCCCCGTGCGGGGCGCCGCGCGGCGATCGCGAGGTGCTCCGCCACGGTCAGCGGCGCGAACACCCGGCGCCCCTGCGGAACGACACCCACGCCGGCCCGGGCGATCACATCGACGCGTGCCCCGGCGATCTCCCGGCCGTCGACGGTGACGCTGCCTCCGTACGGCCGGACGAATCCCATGACGGTCGAGATGAGGGTGGTCTTCCCGACCCCGTTGCGCCCGAGTACGGCGAGGATCCCGCCCGGTTCGAGGTCGAGATCGACGCCATCGAGGACGACACCCCCGGCGTAGCCGGAGCGCAGGTCGCGCACGCTGAAGAACGGTTTCACGAGGAGACCTCCACGGTGCCCAGGTAGGCGCTCTGGACCTCGGCGGAGGCCCGCACCTGGTCCGGGGAGCCGGTCTTGAGGTGTCTGCCGAGGTGCATGACGCTCACGCTGTCGGCCAGTTCGAAGACCATGTCGAGGTCGTGTTCGATGAGGAGTACCGTCACCTCCCGGGGCAGGGCGGCGATCAGCTCCGTGAGCCGCTCCGTCTCCGCCGGCGACATGCCGGCGGCCGGTTCGTCCAGGAGCAGCAGCCGGGGTTCGGTGGCCAGCGCGACGGCGACTTCCAGCTGCCGCCGTTCACCGTGCGAGAGCGCGGCCGCCGCGAGGTCGTGCCGGGTGGGCAGGCCCACGCGCTCGAGCAGCGTGCGGGCCTGCGCGATCGCCGCCGCGTTGCCACTCACCTTCCGCCAGCCGCCGAGTCCCGTCCCGGTCCGGCGCAACGCGGCGAGCAGGACGTTCTCCAGCACGGTCTCGCGCATGAAGAGACTGGAGTGCTGGAAGGTCGCGGCGGCGCCGAGCCCGACCCTGCGGTGCACGGGCAGCCGGGTCACGTCCTGTCCGTCGAGGAGGATGGATCCGGCGCTGGCGGGCAGGGCGCCGGAGATGAGGCCGAACAGTGTCGACTTGCCCGCGCCGTTCGGTCCGATGACAGCGTGTCGCGCGCCGGCCCGCACGGTGAGGCAGACCTCGTCAACAGCCCTGAACGACCCGAAGTGCTTTGACAGCTGACGTAGTTCCAGTAGATCGCGATCGGTCACGCCGTCCTCTTCCGGGTCGGCCTGCGCGGAAGCCGTATGCCGGCCAGTCCGCGGGGCAGTGTGTAGACGGCGATGACGAAGAGCAGCCCGAGCAGCAGCGGTCCGCGTCCGGCGACGGCCTCGAGGTTTCCGAGGTAGTCGCGGGTGAGCCAGATGAGGGCGGCCGCGGCGCATGTCCCCCGCATCGAGCCCGATCCGCCGATGACGACGGCCAGCAGGGCCAGGGCGGCGATCTCGAATCCCGCGTCGCCAGGCGAGACGAAGCGCTGCACCGAGACCCACAGCGACCCGGCGGCGCCGGCGAGCGCCGCGGCGCCGCAGTAGACGGTTAGCGCGTACCGCTGGGTGGGGTAGCCGATCGCCTTCATGCGGGCCTCGTTGTCGCGGATTCCGCGCAGGGCGAGGGCGAACGGTGTCCTGCCCAGGCGGGTGACGGCCGCGAAGAGCAGCAGGAACACGGCCAGCACATAGAAGTAGACCAGCCCGTCGAGTTCCAGCGCTGTCATGCCGGGCAGCGGGACGACGGGCGGGATGCCCGACAGTCCGTCGGTGCCGTTGGTCAGCGACTTCCAGTTGACCGCGGCGCTGTAGGCGATCTCGCCGATGGCAAGCGTCAGCATCAGGAACACCACACCGCGGGCTCGGACGGCGAGCCACCCGGTCGGCACGGCCACCAGCGCGGAGACACCCGCGGCGATGAGGAGTTGGAGTGTCCCGACGTCGGTGAGTCTCGTGGCGACGATCGCCCCGGTGTAGGCGCCGACGCCGAAGTAGGCCGACTGGCCGAGGGTCGGCAGTCCGGTCAGGCCGGTGAGGAGGTTCACGCTCATGGCGAGCAGGGCGAACACCAGGATCCGCGACAGGGTGCCGATGGCATACGGGCCGAGGAGGAAGGGGGCCAGCGTGAGCCCCAGGAGGACGGCGACCACCGGCAGGCGCCGTACGACGGTACCGACAGCGCCGGAGGTACCGGTCGTGCGGACGGTTCGGGGAGTGCTCATGTGCGCACCGCCGACGAGACCAGGCCGTGGGGGCGTACCACGAGGACGACCAGCATGGTGCCGAAGAGGAGGAAGGGAGCGTACTCCGGGAGCAGGGCCACACCGAGTGTCTGCACCTGGCCGATGAGCAGCGCCCCGACGAGCGCACCGCGGACGGAGCCGAGACCGCCGACGACCACGACGACGAGCGAGAGTACGAGGACGGATTCGTCGACGCCCGGCCCGGGGCCCAGGATCGGTGCGCCGAGGACTCCGCCGACCGCCGCCAGGGCGGCGCCGAACGCGAAGACTCCGTAGAGCACCTTGCGGATGTCTACCCCCTGTGCGCGGACCATGTCCCGGTCCGCGACGGTGGCCCGTACCAGTGCGCCGAGGGAGCTGCGTTCGAAGACGAGGTACACGAGGATCGCCAGACCTGCCGCGACGGCGATGAACACCAGCCGGTACACGGGATAGGTGTGGCCGAGGAGGTCCACCGTCCCGCGCAGCGGCGCCGGCGGGTCCGTGGGCAGCACCTCGCCGCCGAAGGCCGCGGCAAGGAGGTCGGCGACGATGAACGTGATGCCCAGCGTGAGCACCGCCTGGTCCAGGTGCCCACGCCGGGCCAGAGGCTGGGTGAGCAGCGTCAGGGCCGCTCCCCCCAGGGCACCCGTCAGGGCGCCTGCCGTCAGGGCGAGGAGCAGACCCGCCACGCTGCCGTCGGACAGGGTGTAGGCGATGTAGGCCCCGCCGAGGTACAGGGTGCCATGCGCCAGGTTGAGGACGTCCATCATGCCGAAGACCAGGGAAAGGCCGACCGCGATCGTGAACAGCAGCAGACCGAAGGCGACCCCGTCGATGACGCTGACGAAGTTGCCGTCCAACCATCCGGCCATGTCAGCCGCCCAGCCGGCCGAGCTCGGAGCTGACGGTGTTGGCGCCCTGCTTGACCTGACGCAGGTACCAGGGCTGGATCGGCGTACCGCCGCTGTTGAACCGCCAGGTTCCTCGGGGGCTGTCGATGTCCCCCACCTTGGCGATGGCGGCGTTGACCGCTTCCGAGGTCACCGTGGAACCGGCCGTCTTGATCGCCTTGTCGAGCACCTGCGCCGCGTCCCATGACGCCATCGCGTACGTGGTCGGAGCCACGCCATAGGCGGACTGGTAGGCCGGCGCGAACTGCTTGTTGGCGGCGTTGTCCAGGTCCGCGCTGTAGTTGAGCGCGGTGAGAATCCCGGTGGCCGCGTCTCCCTGCCCCTTCAGTACGCCGCCCTCGGTGAGGAAGCCGGGCGCGTAGAGCGGGATCTTGCCGGCCAGGCCGAAGTCCCGGTACTGCTTCACGAAATCGACGGCCGCACCGCCGGCGTAGAAGCAGAAGACGGCCTTCGCACCGGATCTCTCGATCTGCGCGAGATACGGCTGGAAGTTCTTGGTACCGGGGAACGGTGTGTAGACCTCCTCCCCCGCGATCTTGCCGCCCGCCGGGAGGAACGTGGACTTGAAGCCCTCCACCTCGTCCTTGCCCGCCTGGTAGCCCGCGGCGATCAGGAAGACCGGGCCGCCGGCCTTCTCCGCAACGTGCTTGCCCAGTGCCTTGCCGGGTTCGTCGTTGACGTACGACGTGCGCCAGATGTACGTGGTCCCGGTCAGCGTCGTGGGTGAGGCGTTCGAGCCGACGAGCGGGACCTTGCTGGTCTCGAACAGGTCCTTGACCCCGTTGATGGTGGCCGAGCTCACCACACCGCTCACCGCCAGCACCCGGTCCTGCTTGACCAGTTTCTCCGCCGCCGCCTTGCCCGAGTCGGCCGTTTCTCCCTCGTCCGCGACCACGATCTCCACCTCGCGCCCGCCCAGCCTGCCGCCGTGCTGTTCGACGTAGAGCTCGAAGCCCTGCTTCATGTCGTCGCCCAGCGCCTTGTAGATCCCCGACTGCGGGACGAGGAGCCCGATCTTCACGGGCCCGCCTTGCTTGTCGCCGCCGGATCCGAGGCTGGAACCCCCACATGCGGTAACGAGCGAGAGGGCCGCCGTCGCGGCGATCAGACCAACGGGACGAAACCGACCTGTCATGGAAACTCCGAACGTTGTCAACCAGCCCTGGAGGGCCGGATGTTGCTGATAGGGCTGCCTTGAGGGGTCCCAGGCGAGGAAGGTCCAGCTCTCAGGAGTGACCTGGCCGCCGGTTGAGGAGCATCGAAGGTGACACGTATCTATCGCGCAATCGCGACGACCGTCAAGAGATCGCGAGATAGTGGGTCGCAACCCCTTGACCCCACCCAGGCGCATAGCGGAACACTGGCCATCGTCAGATTTACGCAATGTCGCTTGAGCGACCGGGCTCTTGACCAGTCAGGGAGTGAGCACCATGACCGACGATCCATCACGGCGCAAAGTCCTCAAGAACAGCGGGGTGTTGGCCGGCGCCGCACTGCTCTCCGGCCTGCCGGGCGGGCACACGGCGCAGGCGGCCGCCCCGCGTACGGGCGAGTCCGCGCCCGTCGTGGAGCTGCCCGCGGGCCGACTTCGCGGAGGCACCGAAGGAGGTCTCGCCGTGTTCAAGGGTGTGCCTTACGCGGCGCCGCCGGTCGGCGCCCTCCGGTGGCGGCCGGCTCAGCCCCATCCCGGATGGCAGGGGACGCGCGACGCGACCGCCTTCGGCCCGAGTGCACCGCAGCCCTACCGAGAAGGGGGCGACCAGGTGCTCGGCACCCACGGCTCTCCACCCTTCGACGAGGACTGCCTCACGCTCAACGTCTGGACCCCAGGAGCCGATGACGCCAAGCGGCCGGTGATGGTGTGGATTCACGGCGGCGGATTCATCTCCGGATCCGGTTCGATGCCGAACTACTCCGGCGAGACCTTCTCGCGCAACGGCGACCTCGTCGTCGTGACCGTCAACTACCGCCTCGGGCCGCTTGGCTACCTCTACTTCGGGGAGGACGGAGCCGGGGGGAACTTCTGGCTCACCGACCAGCTCGCCGCGCTGCACTGGGTACGGGACAACATCGCCGCGTTCGGCGGCGACCCGGACAACATCACCCTCGCCGGACAGTCCGGTGGCGCGCTGTCGGTCGCGGCGCTGGCCGGGGCTCGGCCCAAGGGCCGCCCGCTGTTCCGGCGTGCCATCCTGCAGAGCCCTCCGCTCGGGCTGAAGATCCCCACCCGCGCCGAGTCCCTCCAGCGCACCGCCGCCTACCTGGACATCGTCGGCGCGAAGAATGTGGCGGAACTACGCGCCGTGCCCTGGCCCCGCCTGATCGCCGCGGCCTTCGAGATGTTCGGGCGCACCGGGCGGTGGGGTTACTGGTCGACGCCGTTCCTGCCGGTGCTCGACGGGGTCACCCTCGACCGCGACCCCACCGATCTGCTGCTCAGCGGCGCCGGGGCGGACATCGACGTCCTGATCGGCTGGACCAGGGAGGAGGCCAACTTCGCCTTCGCGCTGAGCGAGCCGTACGCCGCCGCGACCAGGGAGCAGGTGATCGTCAGAGCGCGGGACACCTTCGGGAGCCGGGCGGAGCAGGCGTACACCGCGTACGAAGAGGCCCGGCCAGGTGCCCGCCCGGTGGACGTGCTCATGGATCTGATCACCGACGACTTGTTCCGAATGCCCGCCCTGGCGCTGGCCGAACAGCGGGCGGCCCGCGGGCGGCCGGTCTGGGCGTACCAGTTCAACCTCCCGACTCCCGCGCACGGTGGTCAGCTCGCGGCGGCGCACTGCCTGGAGCTGCCGTTCGCATTCAACAACTTCGACAAGTGGTCGCAGGCACCCTTCCTGGCGGGGCTGACCCCCAGGGTCCGTGACGGTCTCGCCGAGACCATGCACACGTCCTGGATCTCCTTCATCCGCACCGGCGACCCCAACCACGGCCCCATGCCCCAGTGGGATCGCTACGACCGGGAATCCCGCACCACGATGGCCCTCGACTCGGTCACCACCGCGGTCGGCGACCTCGCGGGCTACTGGCGGCGCCTGCACCACCGTCGGTGATGAACATGCGGCGCCAAGTCACTCGGCCACACCGGAGGACCCCGATGCGTGCACATCCTCAATGTGTCGAACCATCGCCCGGTTCAAGGGCGCGCAGGCACAGGCTCGTCCGATCGCTCCGCGACGATCAGGAATCGGTGCGCGTGCACGTCCAGACGTCCTTCAGAGCACATCCGGCGATGGAGGCGGCGCAGGGCGGATTCATAGCGCTCGGGGCTGAAGTCGGGGATCTGCCAAGCGACAAGGCGCAGGTGGTAGACCACGGCGCCGATGTCGTAAAAGGTGAGCACCGGGGTCTCCTCCTCCGTCCGGGTCAGCCTCATGCCTGCAGCGGACAGGGCTTCACTTGCCGTCCGGAGAGTCCAGCTGCCTGACTTTCGCAGGGGCGGAGCACCGAGAGCTTCGTTGAGATCGGCGCAGTCCTCGCTGCCCACCTGCTGTGTCAGCAGGATGCCACCGGGGCGCAGGGTGCGCCGGACTTCGTGCGCGTCCAGACTTCCGTGGCGATTCAGCATCACGTCGATCGACCCGTCCGGGAGCGGCAGCCGCTCCCGGACGGGGGCCGGCACGACCGTGACCCCAAGCGGTTCCAGGCGACGACGCGCAACGGCGACATTGGGCGGCCAACCCTCGGTCGCCCACGTGTGCCGGGGCAAGGGCTGAAGGGAGGCCAGTAGCTCGCCACCACCCGTGTCGACGTCCAGCAAGCGATCAGCAGTGGCGACGTGCTCCCGGGCGATTTCCGGATAGGACCACGACGGCTCCGAGCCCTCCACCCGTCCCGACAACCAGCTGAAGTCCCAACCCTCGATCGGAGCCGCCATCGCGGCGGCGACCAACTCGTCATACCCGGCAGCTGTCATGCCCGGAGGCTAGGGACACCCGCCCGGGTCCAGCAACAGAGAATTGCCGGCCTGGGGAACCCCCGCGATCGTGCGCGCACACCGGCTCGCGGCCGGGGCCCGCCACAGGGGCCCGGTTGGCAAGACGCGCCCTACGAGAAGTGGGCGATCGTCACGATTCACCGCGCAACGAGAAGCAGGGACTGGCGCAGAACACAGGCAGATGGTAGACAGAACCAGGAATGGTTACACGTGTAACACGGTTGCCTGCGCCGTTCCAAGAACTCCGGAGCGTAGATGTCCCCCTCACCCGAGCCGATGCCGCTGCCCTTCTCCTGGGCCGACCAGGAACACCACCTCGTCAGCCACCTTTCGGCGCTGATCCGCCTGGACACCTCGAACCCACCGGGCAACGAGATCGCTGTCGCGCGCTACCTCTCCCGCGAGTTGACGCACTTCGATATCACGCACACCATCCTGGAGTCCGAGCCCGGACGAGCCAACCTCGTCGCCCGGCTGCCCGGGTCGGGACAGAAGCCGCCGCTCATGCTGCTGAGCCACGCCGACGTGGTCGGCGCGGGGCCCGACGGGTGGAGTCGTCCGCCGTTCTCGGGCGAGGTGGCCGATGGCCGCGTGTGGGGCCGCGGGGCGCTCGACATGAAGAGCCAGGTCGCCGCGAGCCTGCTGGTGATGCAGCTTCTGGCCGCGCACCGGATCCGGCTGACCCGTGATGTGGTGATGGTGGTCACCGCCGACGAGGAAGCCGGCAGCCGACTGGGGGCGTACTGGCTCTGGGAGAACCACCGCGGTCTCGTCGAGGCGGAGTTGGCGTTCAACGAAGGCGGCGGCCAGCGTTTCATGACTCCCGGCGGCCCTGTGTACACCGTGCAGGTGGCCGAGAAAGGCAGCGCCCGGATGCGGGTCACCGCTCGCGGGCCGGGCGGCCATGCCTCCGTCCCGCGGACGGAGTCTGCGGTCTTCGCGCTTGCCGGGGCCCTGCTCCGCTTGCGCGCGTTCGCTCCGAAGTCGGTGCTGCATCCAGCCTCGCGCCGCATGCTGAGCACCTTGGCTGACCTGCACCCGGGCGCGGGCGCGGAGGCGATCGAGCGGCTGCTGAAGGACCCGACCTGGGCCCGTGCGAACAGCCTGCCCATCGATCCTGTCCTGCGGGAGTTCGTCGTCGCCGGGCTGCACAACACCGCCACGCCCACCAAGCTGTCCGCAGGGCACCGGCAGAACGTGGTGCCCGTCGAGGCGAGCGTGGTGCTGGACGGCCGCCTCCTGCCCGGTGAGCTGCCCGATCGGTGGGTCGAGGAGGTTCAACGAGCCGCCGGAGACCGTGTCGAAGTCTCACTGATGCACGGCAGAGCGAGCCACGCCGTCCACGACGACCCGGAGATCCTGCGGGTTCTGGGCGATACGGTCGCGGCCCACGAACCGGGTGCGCGGATCCTGCCGTACATCAATCCGGCGGCCACGGACGCCCGCGCCTTCCCCGACACGAAGGTCGTCGGATTCTTCCCCTCCGCGAGCGACGCGAACATCATGCGGCTCATCCACGCGCCCGACGAGCATGCCCGGATCACCGACCTGATGTTCGGCGGGAAATGCCTGCTCGACGCGGTCCTCAGACTCTCCACATGAAGGAGCCACCCCATGGGTGTTGTCATCGAAACCCTGACCGGCAAGGTCGAAGGCACAACGGAGAACGGGCTGTCGGTCTTCAAGGGCATCCCGTACGCCCTCCCACCGGCCGGCCCTCTGAGGTTCCAGGCGCCGGCCCCGGTCCCGGCATGGGACGGTGTCCGCCCGGCGACGTCTTTCAGCGCCGCACCCCCACAGTTGCCGCTGGTTCCCGGAATGCCTCCCGCCTGGCGACCTGAAGACGGCCTGGACTGCCTCAGCGTGAACGTATGGACCCCGGGGGGTACGGGTGACCGGCTGCCGGTCATGGTGTGGATCTACGGCGGCGGGTGGAAGACCGGCTACTCCGCGGATCCCAGCTACGACGGCGAGGTACTCGCCCAGGGCGGCGTCGTCATGGTGACGTTCAACTACCGCGTCGGCTTCGAAGGATTCGGATTCGTACCGGGGGCGCCCGCCAACCGGGGCTTCCTCGACCAGGCCGCGGCACTCACGTGGGTACGCGAGAACATAGCGGCCTTCGGTGGCGACCCGGACAACGTGACGATCTTCGGCGAGTCCGGCGGAGGTGCGTCCGTCGCCGCCCTCCTGTCCGCGCCCGCCGCGCGCGGTCTGTTCCGCCGCGCCATCGTCCAGAGCATGGCCGGGCGCTTCCTGCCCGAGGAGGAAGCCCGGCGGACCGCCGTGATGATGGGGGAAGCGGTCGGCGTGGGCCTCGACGGTCTGGCTTCCGTGTCACCCGAGGCGTTGCTGGCGGTACAGGACGTGGCCCTGCCCGCCATGCGAGCGGAGCCGGCGAACTGGACGACTCCCGAGGCGATCACCGCGTTCTCGCCCGTCATCGACGGCATCACCGTGGTCGACAAGCCGTGGCTGGCCATCCGTTCGGGCTGCGCACGGGACGTCGACCTCATCTCCGGATACACGCATGACGAGTTCACTCTGTTCGCCATGCAACGCGGCCTCGTCAAGATGAAACTGGGCGCAATGGTCCAGGCCATGCCCATGATGTTCGCGGCGGCACGCGCGGGATTTCGTGAGCGGGCATCGCGAATTCCGGCGCAGCGCTCGGCGAAGATTCGCGACCTCGACCTCCATGACGTCACCGAGGGGTTGAAGCTCGGCCGTCAGGCCGCCTCCGACTACCGGGCCGCTCACCCGGACCTGACCGACTCTCAGCTGTACGTCACCATGTTCTCGGACGCGTTGTTCCGGATGCCCTCGACGTGGCTGGCCGAGGCACACGCCGCAGCGGGCGGACGAGCGTGGCTGTATGACTTCACGTGGAGCAGTCCGGCCTTCGGCGGGGCCCTCGGCGCCTGTCACACCGTGGACATCCCCGCGACGTTCGGCCACACACGAGGGCCTCTGTCGGGCTTCCTGTTCGGCGGCAAGGCCCCGTCCCAGGACTTCACGCAGCTGTCGGAACAGCTCCGTGCCTCCTGGATCTCCTTCGCCGCCTCGGGCGATCCCGGCTGGGCCCCCTTCACGACGCAGCAGCCGACGACTCGCCTCTGGGACGTCGAACCGTCTGTCGTCGAGGACCAGCTCTCGGCATCCCGCCGAATCTGGCACAAGGAGTCCGGTCTCTGACGAGCGGGAAGCGATTCCCGGACCGGACCACGTCGGCAGAACACGGTGGCCCTGTTCTGCCGGCGCCTGCCTGCATGTCCATGCCGCGGCGACACCTCCAAGCGCACGGACCCAACCCGGTGACCCACGCGGTCACAGCACTAACGGACAGGGACTCTCGCACGGGCGAGCACGGACAGATCGAACGGGCGGAGCGAGTCTGTACGTTCCCAGCCCGCAGGGTCGATCGTCTCGCGCTGCCGAACACGTTCGACCGGCTGGAGCCGGTGCTCGAACAGGAGGCCATCCATCTGCTCGCAGCTGAGGAAGGTCCGCCAGGGCTCGCCTTGCTCTGCCGCCGCGGCCATGACCAGCTCCGCATACGACTGGCCCGCCTCGTCGCGCAGTTCGGCCGGGAGAAGGTGTTCCACGACGAGCTCGGTGCCGGGTGCCAAGCCGCTGACCGCGGCCAGGGTCTGGCCGATCGCCTCCCGGGTGAGGTACATCGTGACCCCGAGCCAGCTCACCAGCGCGGGTCGGCTCCGGTCGAAGCCGGCCCGGACGAGATGGTCGGCGAGCGACAGGGTGGACTCCTGCTCGAAGTCGGCAGGGACGAAGACGACGGATGCCGGCACCTTCGTCCCCGTCGCAGCCAGCCGCGCCCGCTTCCAGTCCTGGGTCGCGGGCTGGTCGACCTCGAACACCCTGACTCGGTCGGCCAGTGCGGACCGGTAGGCAAAGGAGTCCAGCCCCGCGCCGAGGATCACGTACTGGTCGATACCGCGAGCGGCCAGCTCGGACAACCGGTCCTCGGTGTAGCGGCTGCGGGTGACGGCCGTCGTCCGCGCGCCGGACAGAACGGGATGGTCTCCGTAGGACCGGTGGTAGCTGAGAAGTTCATCTGCGCGCTCCCCCAGGAAGGTATGCGCCATCGTGTCGGCGAAGATCGAAGGGGCTTCGTCAACGAGCAGATGCGCCGCACGCGCTGCGGCCGCCATGAGAGCTGTCCGGCTTGGCTGTCCGTTGTTCACCATGACAGCAGAGATTACCTACATATTTGGACAGAATACCACAAAAACAAAAATTTCGGAAGCGCCTTCGAGTTGTGATTCGGCAACGAATGCACACCTCGCTCAGCCTGAGCCGCTAGGACTCGGGCGGGGCCTCTGCCAGGCCGGTGACCTGCTGGACGTGCAGCAGGCTCGGTGGGGCGAGTACGTCATGCAGCTGCTGGAAGATCCGGCGCGCGGCGACCGCGTTCCAGTCGGCGGGGAGCAGCTCGCTGGGCAGGCCGGGGTCGAGGTAAGGCAGGCGGCGCCATTGGGTGAGCATCGGGACGTAGTGACGGAATGCCTCGCCGCCCTCGATGCCGCGCTGCTGCGCGAGTCCCGCGGCGACGGGACCGTACACATCGGTGAACGTGGCGTACTGCGCCTGGATCGCCGGGAAGTCCCACCACGAGCTCACCGTCTCGGGCAAGTCACTGAAGGCGGCGTAGTCCGCGGCGAACAGGTGGACATAGTCGCTGAGACCGCGCCGGATGAGCATCTCGCGGGCGCCGTCGAGGAGCCGGCCGGGCGCCAGCCAGACGCCCGGGGCGATGTTCCCGAAGCCGAGCCAGGTGAGACGGGTGCGCAGCTGGTAGCGGTAGGACCGCTCGGACTCGGGTACGGAGAAGACGGCCATGGCCCAGCCGTCGCTCAGCTTCGCCGGTTCCAGGCTGCCGAAGATGCGCCGGTCACCCTCGTCGAAGACGGGGTGCGCGGCGGGGCTCAGCCGGTAGCCGGTGGCGCCGCGGCGCTCCGGTTCCAGTACGCCCTTCTTCTTGAGCCGGGAGATCGCCGAGCGCGCCGCCGGACCGTCGATGTCCAGCTCCGACATCAGGGTGATCAGGTCGGCGACGGAGATCCAGCCGCCGAGACGGCGCAGGAACGCCCCGTAGACCGTGTTGATCAACGAGCTGGGCCTGAGGGGACTGTCCGCCATGATCGCCTTCCGTCGTGAGCGGTCGCGATCCTACCGAGCCGGACGGACGGAGCACCGTCCAGGTCCGGTTCACTGCCGGCCGGGTGTGCGACGACGGGGCGGCGCGCCATCTTCATTCCGCGTAGGCGCCGGACAGGAGGTGACCCGCTCCCGGAGCCACCGCCGGAAGGTTCAGCGCGCGCAGCATCTGGTGGGCCGTGCACACGGCCGCCGAGACGACGGGCTTGCCGAGGAGCTGTTCGGCTTCCTCGATGGCGCCCAGTGAGGGCATCTGGACGCAGGCGGAGAGCACGACGGCGTCGGCGTCGCTGTGGTCCAGGGCCTTGGCAAGCCCGGGAAGACGTGCGGGGTCGTGCGCGGCGACGTCGAGGTTATTGGGGATCTCCAGGGCTGCGTAGTCGAGCACTTCGATGCCCTCGTGGGTGAGGTAGTCGACGACGGTCTTCGTCAGCGGGCGCATGTACGGGGCGATCAGGGCGATCTTCTTCGCTCCCAGGGTGTTGAGACCGTGTACGAGGGCGCCGGCGCTGGTGACGACGGGGGCGGGGGCGTCGTTCTCCACGGTGCGGACGTGCAGGCGTTCCTCGGAGGTGCGGTGGTAGCCGAGTCCCATGCTCATGATGGCGACCAGGCAGGCATAGCCCAGTACGTCGACGTGTGCGTCGGAGAGCTCGACGGCACAGCGGTCCGAGTCGGCGTCCATGGCCTTGAGCTGTTCCGGGGTGACGTGGGTCATCCGCATCCGGCTGGAGTGGAAGGTGAAGCGTTCCGGCGCGATGGTTTCCCGGGCGCGCAGGATCGCGGGGACCTCGGTTTCCATGGTGACGTTGGAGCTCGGCACGATCTGGCCGATGCGGTAGGTGCGGGGGTTACGGTCGGGCACGGTCGCTCCTCAGCGGGCGTCGACGACGGGGTTGGTCAGGGTGCCGATGCCTTCGACCGTGGCCTCGACGGTGTCGCCGGGGTGCAGGAACTCCGGCGGGACCATGCCCGCTCCGACACCGGCGGGCGATCCCGTGGCGATGACGTCACCGGGTTCGAGGGTGACGCCGGAGGAGATGTCGGCGATGAGGCGGGCGATGGGGAAGAGCATGTGGCGGGTGTTGGACTTCTGCTTGGTGACGCCGTTGACGCGCAGGGAGAGGTCCAGGGCCATGGGGTCCGGGATCTCATCGGCCGTGACGACGGCGGGGCCGAAGGGGGCGTAGGAGTCCTGGCCCTTGGAGAAGAACCACTGGCCGGAGCGGCGCTGGTCGCGGGCGCTGATGTCGTTGACGATGCTGTAGCCGAAGATGTGGTCGTAGGCGTCCTCCTCGCTGACGCGGAAGGCGGTACGGCCGATGACGACGGCCAGTTCGCACTCCCAGTCGAGCTGCTGGGTGAGGTCTCCGTTGTGCAGGATCGGCTGCCCGGGACCGGTGACCGCGGTGGCGGGCTTGCTGAAGAGGACGGGGCGCGGCGGCAGGTCCTTGTCGGTGTCCAGGCTTCGGCTGGACTCCTCGACGTGCTCGACGTAGTTCAGTCCGACACCGATGATCTTGCCGGGACGCAGCGGAGCCCGCAGCGACACGTCGTCGAGCCGGTGCACGGCTTCGGCCGGCCAGGCCGCGGGACCGCCGGCCAGCAGGCCACGCGCGGTGTCCTGAGCGGTCGCGCCCGCCTGGATGAACGACAGCAGATCCAGAGGCAGTCGCACGTCGGCCAGGGTGGCCAGAGTGGCGAGGTCCACGACGAGGTCGTCGACCTGGGCTCCCAGGCGCTCGGGAGAGTCATTGAAGGTGTAGGTGACCAGTCGCATGGGGTGCTCCTTGCGTGTGATGGGACAAGGGGGTTGACGCAGAGGGGGTAGAGGGCGGCGGCGGAACTCAGGTCGCTCCACCGCCGCCGCTCTCCGGGGCGGTACGGGGGCTGCAAACCGCACCCGGCTAGGTGCCCCGCCGTACCGGCGCCGGTGTCAGGGCCGGCGGCGTCCGGTACGGCGGAGCGGTTCAGGCGGTGGGCTGGTGCCCGCCGTTGTCCGTGTACGCCTCTTCGCGGTGGAAGCCGAGCGAGCGCATGACGGGGAAGTCGTTGAAGGAGAAGAGGCAGGCGTCCTCGGACTGGTCGAGGTTGTGGTGCTCGTGCCAGGCCCAGGAGGGGACGCAGAACATGTCGCCCTTCTTCCACTCGAAGCGCTGTCCGGCGATCACCGAGACACCGTGCCCCTTGGCGGCGGTGTAGATGACCGACCCGGTGTGGCGGTGCGCCTGCGTGGCCTGGCCGGGGCGCAGGAGCTGCATGTGGGCGCCCATGGTGGGCATGACGGAACCGCCGGTGACCGGGTTGGTGTACTCCGCGATCACCCCGTCGTACGGGGATCCCTCGGTGGCCTTGGCCAGGTTGCGCAGGGCCTCGTAGGTGGGCTCCCAGGGGAAGGCGAGCAACGGCGAGTAGGGCCTGGTCCACTTCTCCACGCCGTAGGGCAGGAGGTTCGCACCGTAGGTCAGTACCGAGGAGTTGATGACCTTTCCGGGGGTCTGGTAGAGCTCGGGGTGGACCTCGTAGAAGCCGGCGTCCAGGGCGTTGACCAGCGGGATGTCGAGGCCGTCCTGCCAGATGACGGGGGCGTCGTCGGCCTCGTTGCCGTGTTCGTGCCAGGTGCCGTTCGGGGTGATCGCGAAGTCGCCGGGTCCGACCTTCAGCTTCTGGCCGTCGACGATCGTCCAGGCACCGGTGCCCTCGTGGACGAAGCGCAGGGCGGCGGCCTGGTGGCGGTGGGCGGTCATGGCCTCCCCCGGGCCCATGATCTGGAGCCCGGTGTAGAGGAGACCGACGGCGGCGCTGACGTCCTTGCGGCCCGGGTTGACGAGCATCACGACGCGGCGGCCGGCGTCGTCGGCCTTGACCAGGTCGAGGGCCTTGCGGACCAGCGGCCGCAGCTCGCTGTAGCGCCACAGCACGGGAACGGACTTGGGCTGCGGGTACCAGGGCTCGATGTCGTTGGCCACGGTCCAGAGCGCGCCGGCCTCGAGCTGGGCGAGTTCGCCGTAGAACGCGGCGAGTTCAGGGGAGTCGGATACCCGTGCTCGGCCCAGCTGGCTGTCGTCGTACTCGGTGGTCATGCGTCCTCCTTCGTGATGCCGGTGATGCCGGTGGTGTCTGTGGAATGGGGTGCCGCGGTGTGCGCCGGATCCGTGGCGAAGGTCACCGGGGTGCGGGGGCGGTTGTCGACGTGGAGCTGGAAGACGTCGAACCGGTTGTAGTGGCCGACGATGTCGTGCATCTGCTTGGGCTGGATGCACCGCGCCAGGTCGATCTCGGCGTAGACGATTCCCTCGTCGTCGACGAGCGGTTCGGTGACCGGGCGGCCGTCGGGGCCGAAGATCCCGGACAGGGCGCTCCGCGGGCGGGTGAACTGCTTGCGCAACTCCTCGTCGTCGCCGGCGATGGCGTCGACGATCTCCGGGGAGATCGTCGAACAGGCGACGACGGAGAAGACCTTGCCCTCGAAGCTGTGGGCGGCGGTACGGACGGCGATGGCTTCGGCCATGTCGTAGTCGGCGGGTGCCACCGGCAGGGCGATGTAGCAGGAGGCGTGGACCAGTTCACCCTGCGCGAGAAGCGTGAAGCGGGCGAGGGTGTTGGTGTTCTCGCCACAGGCGAGGGCGCCGAGCGGGCCGACGGGCGTCTGGTGCACCCTGAGTGAGCTGCCGTCCCCGCCGGTCCAGGTGAGCTTCTCGGCCCAGGTGGGCACCAGCTTGCGGTGGACTCCGAGGAGTTCGCCGTCCGGGCCGATGGTGAGCAGGGTGTTGTAGAGGACGCCGAGGCTGTGCGGGCCGCGTTCGTTGACGCCCATGACGAGGACGATCCCGTACTGGCGTGCGGCAGCGCGCAGTTGATCGACGTACGGACCGGGAACATCGATGGCCGAGCGGTAGAGGCGCTCGAACCAGGGAGAGCCCTGGACCGGGTTCATCGTCCAGTTCCAGTACGGATAGCCGGGGACGAACACCTCGGGGAAGACGACCAGTTCGGCGCCGGCGGTCGCCGCCTCGGCGATGAGGGCGATCGCCTTGTCGACGGTCGCCGCGGCGTCCAGGTACACGGGAGCCGCCTGTACGGCTGCGGCGGTGAAGCGTGGCAGATTGTCCATCGGTTCTCCTGGTCAGCAGGCGGATGCGGCAGCGGTCGCAGCGGCGGGGAGGTGCGGAACCCAGCGCTGGTGCACCGGGGCGGGGGCCACGCGGAGCAGCTGAAGGCGGGGCGGAACGCGGTCGGTTCGCGCACCCGGGGGGCGTCCGCTGCCCGCCCGCCAGGAGGCGGGCCATGGTGCCGCCGGGCCGTGGTAGCCCTGGGCGGCGGCGGCGTGCAGTGTCCACAGGGGGTCGTGGAGCTGGGCGCGTCCGACGGCGCACAGGTCGGCCCGGCCGGCCAGGATGATCGAGTTCACGTCGTCGTAGGTGGAGATCGCGCCGACGGCGATGGTGGGGATGTCCGTGGCATTGCGGATCAGGTCGGCGTACGGGGTCTGGTAGCTGCGGCCGAACCGGGGTCGCTCATGGGCGACGACCTCGCCGGTGGAGACGTCGATCGCGTCGGCGCCCACCTCGCCCAGCGCGCGGGCGATCTCCACGGCATCGGCCTCGCTGGTGCCCCCGTCGGCCCAGTCCGCGGCGGATATGCGGACCACGAGGGCCTTGCCCTCGGGCCAGACGGCGCGCACCGCGTGCAGCACTTCCAGGGGGAAGCGCAGCCGGCCGGCGAGACTCCCGCCGTATTCGTCCGTCCGCACGTTGGTGAGCGGCGAGAGGAACCCGGACATCAAGTGGCCGTGTCCGTACTGGAGTTCCAGCACGTCGAAGCCGGCGCGGTGGGCGCGTTCGGCCGCGGCGACGAAGTCGCGTGCGATGTCGTCCATGTCCTGCCGGGTGGCCTCCCGTGGGACGACGGCGCCCTCGGTCCAGGCCAGCGGGGAGGCGGCGACGAGCGGCCACCCTTCGGCTCCGAGCGGCACGGACCTGCCGTCGGGGCGGGGCACGCTCGTCGCGGCACGGCGGCCGGCATGGGTGAGCTGGATGCCCAGGCAGGCGTCCGACTGACCGTGCACGAATTCGGTGATGCGCCGCCAGGCGGCCTCTTGCTCGTCCGTGTACAGGCCGGGGCAGCCCGCGGAGGCCCGGCCGTCCGCGCTGACCGCGGTCATTCCTGCGAAGACCAGCCCGGAGCCGCCCAGCGCCTGGGTGCTCAGGTGGACGAGGTCGAAGTCGCCGGGGACTCCCTCGCGTGCGGTGTAGAGCGCGGTGGGCGGTACGACGACCCGGTTGCGCAGGAGCAGTCCGCCGAGCCGGAAGGGGCGGAACATGGGTGGCACGGTGGCGGCGGTGCCGGGCCGGGTGACCGTCAGGGCGCTCCCGTCGGCGTGCCAGGAGTCGACCGCGGTGGTGAACTGCTCGTCCCGTACGCGCAGGTTGTCGTAGGTGACGCGGCGGCTGCGGGTGAGGAGGTTGAAGGCGAACTGCGGGGGCTCCTGAGCCGTGTAGCGGCCGATGTTCTCGAACCACTCGAGGCTGGCCTGTGCGGCTCGCTGGGTGGATTCGACCACCGGCCGGCGCTCGGCCTCGTAAGCGGCGAGCGCCGAGGCCACGTCCGGGTGTTCGTGCACGCAGGCGGCCAGGGCGAGGGCGTCCTCCATGGCGAGCTTGGTGCCGGAGCCGATGGAGAAGTGGGCCGTGTGGGCCGCGTCGCCGAGCAGGACGACGTTGCCGTGGCTCCAGGAGGCGTTGCGGACGGTCGTGAAGCGTATCCACTTCGAGGCGTTGGGTATCAAGCGGTGGCCGCCGAGGTGGTCGGCCAGGATCTCCTCGCACAGTCGTACGCTCGCCTCGTCACTCTCGCCGCGTGCGAACTCCCGGTCGGCGAACGCCTCGAAGCCCGCCCGCCGCCAGTCGTCCTCCGCCATCTCCACGATGAACGTGCTTCGCTTGTCGTCGTAGGGATAGGCATGGACCTGGATGCTGCCGAAGTCCCCCTTCTCGACGATGAAGGTGAATGACTCGAAGACGCGGTCGGTGGACAGCCACATGTAGCGGCAGTGGCGCTCGTCCAGATCCGGGCGGAAGCTGTCGGCGTACGTCTCGCGGGCCGTGGAGCGGATTCCGTCCGCGGCGACCACCAGGTCGTAGCCGGCGGAGAGCTCCTCGACGGGCGGCGCCTCGGTGCCGTAGCGCACCTCCACCCCGAGCTCGGCGCAGCGCTGCTGCAGGATCTCGCGCAGTCGGTTGCGGTCCAGGGCGGCGAAACCGTGGCCACCGGAGATGTGGACCTCGCCGCCGAAGCGGACGTCGATGTCGCTCCACCGGGCGAACTCCGCGGACATCGCGGCGAACACGGCGGGATCAGCCTGCGCGATTCCGTCCAGCGTCTCGTCGGAGAAGACGACGCCGAAGCCGAACGCGTCGTCGCGGGCGTTGCGCTCCCAGACCGTGATCTCCCACTCCGGTGAGAGCTGCTGGGCCAGCGCCGCGAAGTACAACCCGCCGGGCCCTCCTCCGATGACTGCTACACGCACGGTGTTCCTCCTAGTGGTTCCAGACAGCAGAATATGCTGGAGATTTGGCGATCGTCAAGAATCCAACACATTCTGCGCAGTGCGTTCGACTCGTCGCCCCGGGTCACGCGAAGAGCTCGGGGGCTTGCGGACCGGCCTTCGTGAGGACCTCCCGAACGTCATCGGGCCAGGCCGTGGATCCGGTGGCGCGTGAGGCCGAGTGGGCGATGACCATGCGCCCGGTGGCGGCCGGCTCCTCCCCCTCACCGCGGACGGTGAAGGCGTAGTGCAGAGAGCTGGTTCCGACCTTGGTGATCGTCAGTTCGGTACGGATGGTCTCGCCGAACCAGAGCCGGGCCCGGTAGTCGGCCTCGAAGTGGACGCGGGGCGTGCTGCCGAAGAGATGGGCCAGTCCCAGTCGCCGCAGCAGGACCGCCTCTGCCGCCTCGACCCAGCGCACCACGGTGGAGTGGTGGTAGTGGCCGGCCGCGTCCGTGTCGGGCCATTCGACGCGTCGCTCGATGACGACGCTGGGCAGGTTCTGCGCGAGGGCTTCGGGACATCCTGCGGCGCAGCTGTCCGTCGGTGCGGGGGCCGCTTGCCGCGGGCTGGAGGTGTCCATGGTCGTGCCTTTCGTTCGGCCGCTAAGGGGTGTGCTGCGCACGCTTGCGCAGCTCGGCGCGCTGGAGCTTCCCGTTGCTCGTACGCGGGAGGTCGGTGACGAACTCGACGGCGCGTGGGTACTTGTAGGGCGCGACGGTCTGCTTCACGTGGTCTTGGAGTTCCTTGACCGTCGCCGCGTCGGGCGCGACATCGGGGCGCAGGACCACGTACGCCTTGACGAGCATTCCGCGCTTGTCGTCCGGGGCTCCGACGACGCCGCATTCATCGACGTAGGGATGGGCGGCGAGTGCCTTCTCGACCTCGGGACCGGCGATGTTGTACCCGGAGGAGACGATCATGTCGTCGCTCCGGGCCACGTACCAGAAGTAGCCGTCGGCGTCCCGGATGTAGGTGTCGCCCGTGATGTTCCAACCATTCCGGACGTAAACGGTCTGGCGCGGGTCCTCCATGTACCGACAGCCCGTGGGGCCGGTGACAGCGAGGAGACCGGGCTGCCCGTCGGGAACGGGCTCGCCCGCTTCGTCGACCACGCGGGCGCGATATCCGGGGACCGGCCTGCCTGTCGAGCCGGGACGTATCTCGTCGTCGGAGGCCGAGATGAACACGTGGAGCATCTCGGTGGCGCCGATGCCGTCGATGATGCTCAGTCCGGTGGCGGCGTGGAACTCCTCCCACACGGCCGTCGGCAGCGCCTCTCCGGCGGACACGCAGCGGCGCAGGCCCGCCAGCTGACGCACCGCGCCTGCCGCCATGATCGCCCGGTATGCGGTGGGCGCCGTGAAGAGCACGGTGACTCCGTGTTCCTCCACGAGGTCGGCCAGCTGCTGCGGAGCGGCCTGCTCGATCAGCAGGGTGGCCGCACCCACGGACAGGGGGAAGACCACCAGTCCACCGAGCCCGAACGTGAAGGCCAGGGGCGGGGTTCCAGTGAAGACGTCGTCCTCGCGAGGCCGCAGGACATGACGGGAGAAGGTGTCGGCGTTGGCCAGTACGTCCCGGTGGAAGTGCAGGGTCGCCTTCGGCCGTCCGGTCGTTCCCGAAGTGAAGGCGATCAGTGCGACATCGTCCGCCGCCGTGGCGACGTTGGAGAACCGCCCGTCCTTCGCGCCGCAGCGCGCCACCAGGTCTTCCTCACCGGCGCCGCCGTAGGCCAGCACGGCAGGGCCGGCGGCGCCGACGGCGGTGAGTTCGTCGAGGTAGCGGTGGTCGCACACAGCGACGGCCGGCCGGCTGATCCCGTTCAACTCCGCGAGCTCACCGGCCCGCAGCAACGGCATGGTGGTGACGGCGACGCCGCCGGCCTTCAGCACCCCGAGCCATGTGGCCACGAGCCAGGGGTTGTTGGGGCCGCGCAACAGCACCCGGTTGCCTGGAACGAGGCCGAAGTCCTCGGTCAGCACCTGGGCCACCTGGTTGGCACGCTCCAGCAGGTCGCCGTAGGTCCACCGCTCCGTGGGAGTCAGCAGACAGGGCCGGTCGGCCCCCCAGCGCGCCACGGCGTCGTCCAGCAGCCGCTGGGCGCAGTTGAGCCGGTTCGGGTAGCGCAACTCCGGTAGATCGAAGTGCAGTTCGGGCCAGAGGTCGAAGGGCGGGAGTCGATCACGACAGAACGTATCGACATGAGCAGACGGGGAGAGCTCCATGGGGCGGCACCTCAATCTCGGGGCAGCGGGGAGAGTGAAGCAAGTATCTCGATAAACTTGCGACCGTCAATGATGCGCAATACTTGATTTTGTTAACAGCGCGTTGCGCAGTCACTCGCGAACACCGGGGAGTGCCCGCACCCCTGACCCGGATGCAGTTACACGTGTAACATGCCAGGCATCACGCTAGGCATCCCCCTCAAGAAGTTCAAGCATTTCGGACAAACATCACGAAGCGTGAGCTTCTGGATCACTGTCGATTGGAGAAGGCTTCGATGCCGCAGACACTTCCGGCCGGGCTCGACCTGGGGTGGCCTCCGCCCCGATACCAGGCCCCTACGGCGCCCGTGGTGGCCGAGAACGGTGTACGTCACTTCGACGGGGTCACCTACGCGACCACCCCTGGCTACCGGCCCCGACTGCTCGACGTCCACGTGCCCGCGAGCGACGGTCCGGTCCCGGCCGTCATCTGGATACACGGCGGCGCCTGGCTGGACGGTGACCGGCGCTGTCCTCCGCCCACCATTCCCGTCGACCTGCTGCACGGAGCGGTGCTGCGGGCCGGGCTCGCCCTGGTCTCGATCGACTACCGACACAGCCTCGAGGCCCCCTTCCCCGCACAGCTGCACGACGTGAAGGCCGCCATCCGTTACGTCCGGCAGTTCGCCGACACCTTGGGCATCGACCCGGACCGGATCGGGGTCTGGGGCGAGTCCGCGGGCGGCCACCTGGCCGCGCTCGCCGGGCTCACCCGCCCTGACAGCCCGGCCGGTGATGCCCTGGAGGGCAGCGTGGGTGTGCGCGACGGGAACACCGCGGTACTCGCCGTGGTGGACTGGTACGGCGTGTCCGAGATCGCATCACTGCTCTCCCATCCCCTGCCGCCAGGGGACGAATTCCCCAACCCGTTCACCGCGCTACTGGGAGGCACCCCCGAGGAGCACCCTGAACTGGCCCGGACCGCCAGCCCCGTCACCTACGCGGACGGAGCGACTCCCCCGCCGTTCCTGCTGATTCACGGCACTGCGGACAAGCTCGTGCCCTACAGCCAGAGCGAGGTGCTCGCCGAGGCGCTGAGGAGTGCCGGCGGCGACGTCACCCTCCAGCCCGTGGACGGTGCCGACCACATCTTCCTCGGCGCCCCCGACGTCACTCCGATCGTCACCCAGAGCGTCGCCTTCCTCGCCCGCCACCTCGGCGCCTGACGGCACTCCGGGCGCGGCGGCGCGCATGGTGGATCTGGGGCGCGCTGTTCACCCTGGCCATGATGTGGAGCCGTACCTGGCTGTACGCCCACTGGCTCAGCGACACCGTGGCGGGCGCCTCGGTCGGCGCCGGGGCCGCTTTGTTGTTCTGGTGGCTCTTCAGGCGGGGGCTGGCCCGGGAGGGCGCCGCCTCCCGGGAGTGAGAAGTTCAGGAGCTCAGCCGGTGCACCAACTCGACCTCAACGCCCGCCACTCGCGGTTCCGCACCCTTCTCGATCAGCGCGTGGAGGGTGTCGGCAATGGTCGCCGCGGCAGGAAGGTGCAGGCGGACCGTGGTGAGCGGCGGCTGCTGCAGGGCGGAGGGTACGAGGTCGTCACAGCCCACGACGGCGACCTCGTCCGGGACGGCGATGCCCGCACTCCGCAGTGCGTGCATGAGGAGTGCGGCGTATTCGTCGTTGAAGGCGAAGACTGCGTCCAGACCCAGGTCCGCCCAGCGCGCGGCAAGGGCCGTGGCGGACTCGCGCGTATAGGCGAGTTCCACCGGCGTGATGGTGGCCATGTGCCGGGCGGCGGCCACTTGGGCGCCGGCAAGCCGCGGTTGGCCGAAGGCGTCCAGGCCACGCTCCTGCGGCATGACCACACCGATCCTGCTGCGTCCACGGGCGATGAGATGCTCTGCGGCGGCCTCACCGATACGCCCGTGGTCGAACACGATGGTGTGGATTCCTTCCACGGGACCGGCGGCGACGGCGAGCAGCCCGCGCACACCGGCGCGGCGCAGGATGTCGCCGGCCTCGCCGGTGATCCGGTCACCGTTCATGGCGAACACCGCCGCGGGCCTCAGTTCCGCCCACGAGCGCGCGGCGGTCGCCGCGTCGGGGAATCGGCCCGTGTGAAGCACGGTCGTGTAGCCGTGGCGGTCGAGTTCGCTTTGCAGGTCGTCCACCCAACTGCTGACCAAACTGCCGATCGCGGAGACCGAAGCCGGCAGCAGCACCAAGTTGCTACGCCCGGCACGCAGGGAGCGGGCAGCTGCGTGCGGCACGTATCCGAGGTTCTTGGCCGCGGCCAACACCCGGGCTCGTGTTCCGTCGCTGACCCGGTGGCCCTGGGTGTCGTTCAGCACGAAGGACACGGTGGCACGGGACACCCCCGCCAGGCTGGCCACGTCCGCGCTCGTGACCGAGACAGCACCGGGCGTTTCTCTCGCCATGACGTCCTTCTTCGCTCGCCTTTCCGGTCGGCCGACCGCTCCCCTTCAAAGGTTACACGCGTTATCGCACGCATTGACGCCTGAAAGGACCCCGATGGATCAGAGCAACCAGTCACGGCACGAATGCCCGGTCCCGGTACACGACGGTCTGGTTCCACTGCACGGCGGCCTGCTTGCCCAGGTTCCGCACCGCTTCTACGATGCCCACCGGCCCGCTGCGGATCCTGCTCACCAACGACGACGGCTACAACGCCCCAGGCATCCGTACGGCCTTCCAGCTCCTGACCGCCGCCGGGCACGACGTCACCATCGTCGCGCCGCTGACCAACCAGAGCGGCACCGGGACGAAGATGCTCAGCGGCCCGACCGTGACGGTCAAGCACCCCGAGCCCAAGGTGTGGGCCGTCGACGGCACCCCTGGCGACTCGGTGGCCTTCGGTCTCTCCGAGGTCTTCGAGGGCCGGGCTCCCGACCTGGTGGTGTCCGGCACCAACTTCGGTCCGAACCTCGCGGGGCTCGCCAACCACTCCGGTACGGTCGGCGGGGCCGTCGCCGCCCTCGAGTACGGCGTGCCGGCCATCGCACTCAGCACCGGCGGCTTCGCCGCCCCCGACCCGGTCGCCACCGTCAACGCCATGCGCCCCACCGTCGACTTCGCGGTCAAGCTCATCAACCGGCTGCGGGACCGGGCGGACTCCGGCCCCCTCCTGCCCGAGGGCGTCGGACTGAACATCAACCACCCGGTCGTGGGGGCGGACGGCACAGGAGAGGCCGCCGGCGTCGCCATGACCTTCCAGGACCCCCAGCAGCCGCTGACGCCCGACTTCACCGATTCCGGCGATGGCACCTGGAAGGTGGCGGTGAAGTTCGCGCCGCTGCCTCCCGCCAAGGGCAGCGACGTGGAGGCCGTGATCGCCGACAAGATCGCGATCAGCCCCATGTCCGCCAACTGGAACACCGGGCCGGCCCACTTCGCCTCGACGAGCGCCCTGCTCACCGGACTGCGCCCCTGACATGAATCATCGATGAGGGCGGAGCGCACGTGCGCTCCGCCCTCATCGCGGTTTTACGGTTCCTGGCCCCGACGCCCCGTCAGAGCTGCCGAAGGACGGCGGAGGTGAATTCGGCGGTGGAGGCGCGGCCGCCGAGGTCGCGCGTGCGCACCTGGGTGGTGGCCAGGACGCCGGCGATGGCGCCGGTGATGTCGGCCGCGGCCTCGGGGTGGCCGAGGTGGTCGAGCATCATGGCGGCGGACCAGATCGCGCCGATCGGATTGGCGATGCCCTGCCCGGCGATGTCGGGTGCCGATCCGTGGACCGGCTCGAACATGGAGGGGTACTCGCCCTCCGGGTTGAGGTTGGCGGACGGTGCGATGCCGATGCCTCCGGCCACCGCCGCCGCCAGGTCGCTGAGGATGTCCCCGAAGAGGTTGGACGCGACGACGACGTCGAAGCGTGCGGGGTCGAGGACGAACTTGGCGGCCAGTGCGTCGATGTGCTCCTGGTTCCACTCGACCGTGGGGTATTCGGCGGCACGCTCGGCCACCAGCTCGTCCCAGAACGGCATGGTGTGCACGATGCCGTTGGACTTCGTCGCCGACGTGACGGGGCCACCGCGCCGTTCGGCGAGGCGGAAGGCGAAGTCGAGGACCCTGGTCACTCCCGCCCGCGTGAACACGGCTTGCTGCACGGCCATTTCATCGGGACACCCGCGGTTCATCCGGCCGCCGATCTCGCTGTACTCGCCTTCGGTGTTCTCCCGGACGACCACGAAGTCCACCTCTCCGGGCATCGCCGCGCGTACGGGGCTGGGAAGACCGTCGAAGACGCGGATGGGGCGGAGGTTGACGTACTGGCTGAAGGCCCGGCGGATCGGGATGAGCAGCCCCCACAGGGAGACGTGGTCCGGCACGCCCGGGTAGCCGACGGCGCCGAGAAGGATCGCGTCATGACGGCGGAGCTGTTCCAGGCCGTCCTCGGGCATCATCGATCCGTGGCTGAGGTAGCGCTCGCAGGACCAGTCGAATTGCTCGTAGGTGAACGTGATGCCGTGGCGCTTCCCGACGGTGTCGAGGACCTCGCGTGCCGCCGGGAGGACTTCGGTGCCGATGCCGTCACCGGGTATGAGGGCGATGCTGTGGTTCGTCATGGCTCGAATTCCAGCAACCGGGCGCAGTCCGGGTCCAACACGTATCCCCGATGTCCCTCATAGGCTGCTCCTATGAGCCGGCGGGACGGCGACCTCCAGGAAGGCCCGGGCAGCCGGCGTCAGCTGCGCCTTGCGGCTGACCAGGATGTTGTGCTGGAGGGAGGCTGGTTCCAGGTCGAGGACGAGAGCTCCGGCCCGCTCGGACAGGTCGGCCCAGGATGCCGTCACGACCGCGAGTCCGACACCCCCGAGCACCAGGGGCAGGAAGGCCATGCGGTGTTCGGTCTCCACCGCGATGCGGACGTCGATACCCAGTGCTTTCAGATCGTCGACGTAGGCGCGGATCCCGGTCCCCCGCTGCCCGACGATCAGCCGATGTCCTGCGAGCTGTTCGCGTTGAACTGCCTGTCCGACCGGGAAGGGGCCGTCCATCGGGGTGACCAGGACGAGCCGGTCATCGCCGACATGGTGCGGAATGACGTCCCGACTCGGCAGCGGCGACGAGGTCGTCAGCAGTCCGAGTTCGCAGCCACCCGTACGCACCATCTCGACCACGTCCTCGCGGGTGAGGGCTACGCGCACGCTGAGCGACACCGCGGGATAGCGCTCGGTGAAGCGCTGGACCATCGTGCTGAGGGGTTCGATCGTGGGTGAGGCCATCGTGGCGATCTCCAGGCGCCCGCCGCGTAGTTCACGTACGGCACCGACACTGGCCCTGGCGAGCTCCAGGGCGTGCAGGGCTTCCCGTGCCCGTGGAACCAGTGCGGTACCGGCCTCGGTGAGGACCACCCTCCTGCCCATCCGGTGGAACAGGCAGCTGCCCACATCGCGTTCCAGGCCCTGGATGGCCTGCGAAAGGGACGGCTGCGACACGTAGAGTGCCGCAGCCGCGCGGTTGAAGCCGCCGTGGTCCACGATGGCGAGGAAGTACGTCAGCTGCCGGAAGTCCACGGTTCAGCGTAGGTCGTCCGCGACGAACCGGACGGACCCGTCGCCGCCGCGCCGGAGCAGGCCGGCCGTGGGGGCGGGGAAGTGGGTGCCGATCACGAGCGTTCCCGTATCGGCGTACTGGTCGACGAATGCCCGCCTGGTGGCAGCGGCCTGCGCCGCGTCTGCGTCGGAGACACCGGCGACGTCCGGTTCGATGAACTGCACCGGGTGGTGGACGAGGTCGCCGGTGATCACTGCACGGTCCCCGCCGGACTCGACCACGACCGCGACCTGGCCCGGGGTGTGTCCGGGAGCGGCTTCCAGGCGCACACCGTCGCACACCTGGTGGTCGGTTCCGACGAAGTCGACGAGACCCTCGTCGATCAGCGGCTGCATGGTGTCGGGGAGGTTCGTATCCTCTTCGCCCTCCCAGTGGTCCCATTCCACGTGTGTGACGAGGTGGCGTGCACGGGGAAAGGTCGGCACCCACTTTCCTTCCACCAGGCGCGTGTTCCACCCGATGTGGTCGAAGTGCAGGTGGGTGCACACCACGATGTCGATCGACTCGGGAGGGTAGCCGAGGGCGGTGAGGTCTTCGAGCCACGTGGTGTCCAGCATGCGCAGGAAGGGCACCGATTCCCGGTCGTTGCCCACGCACGTGTCCACGAGGATCCTGCGTGTACCGGTGTCCACAACGAGCCCGTGGACCGAGAGCACGAAGGTGCCGTCCGCCCTGCTGAAGTCGGAAGCGGGCCACGGGTACCTCTTCAGGAGAGCGGTGTCCTCCGTCCGCAAGGCCCCAATGACAGGGACGGGCACCTCCGCCTCCAGCACTTTGTGGATCGTCGTCGTACCGATGCGCCACGTCGCCATGCGAGCCTCCAGTTGATGATAGATCGAATAATATTGACGTCCGCCACAAAATCGCAATAACTTGCGGATGCCCAAGACTCTCGATCCCGGTCTGGAAGGACGCACTGGATGGGATTCGCTCAGGACTGCAACGCGCCCGTCGTGAACACTCGCTCGGGCCCGATCCGCGGCGTCGTCGAAGACGACCTGGCCGTGTTCAGGGGCGTGCCGTACGCGGCGCCGCCCGTCGGGCCCCTCCGGTGGCGCCCCGCGCAGCCACACCAGGGGTGGAGCCTCGTCCTCGACGCGACGACGCACGGCCCCAGTTCCCCGCAGGCCGTCCGCGAAGGCGATCCGATACTCGGCGGCCACGGCTTCCCACCCTTCGACGAGGACTGTCTGACACTCAACGTGTGGACTCCCGGCACCGACGACGCCCGCCGTCCCGTCCTGGTCTGGATCCACGGCGGCGCCTTCATCTCCGGGTCCGGGGCGATGCCCAACTACTCCGGCGAAACCTTCGCGCGGGCCGGAGACCTGGTGGTGGTGAACCTCAACTACCGGCTCGGACCGCTCGGCCTGCTGTCCTGTGCGACGGAAGACGGCTCGGAGCAGCACAACGTCTGGCTGACCGACCAACTGGCCGCGCTGCACTGGGTCCAGGACAACATCGCCGCCTTCGGCGGGGATCCCGACAACGTCACCGTCGCCGGCCAGTCCGCCGGCGCCCTTTCCACCGCGGCACTCGCGGGCCATGGTGGTGACGGCCGTCTGTTCCGCCGAGCCATCCTCCAGAGCGTCCCCCTCGCCATGCCCCTCGCCACGCCTGCCGAGTCCCTGGCCCGCACCGCCGCCTATCTGGAGATCGTCGGCGCGAAGGACATGGACGAACTGCGCACGGTTCCGTGGCCGCGACTGGTCGAGGCCACCGCCGGACTCCTCACGGCCACCATGGAATGGGGACACTGGACCGCGCCGTTCCTGCCGGTGCTCGACGGCGGGACGGCGGCGCGGCAACCGGTCGAGAACCTGCTCGACGGTCCGGGCGCGGACATCGACGTCCTCATCGGCTGGACCGGGGAAGAGTCCGCTTTCACCTTTGCGCTGGGTGAGGTGTACGCGTCGGCGACCAGGGAGCAGGTGCTCCGCCGAGCACGGGACAGCTTCGGTGACGGCGCGGCCGAAGCGTACGCGGTGTACGAGGCCGCCCGCCCGGGCGCCCAGCCGATCGATGTCCTCATCGCTCTGACCACCGACGAGCTCTTCAGGAAGCCGACCTCGCGTTCGCGGAAGCGCGGGCGGCGCGGGGTCGCCCGGTCTGGGCATACGAGTTCACTTTCCCCACGCCCGCGCACGGCGGCCGCCTGGGCGCCCCGCACTGTCTGGACCTGCCGTTCGTCTTCGACAATTTCGACAAGTGGTCGCACGCGCCGTTCCTGGCGGGTATGGACACCAGCGTCAGGGACGGCCTTGCCAGGACCGTGCACCGGGCGTGGATCTCGTTCATCCGCACCGGCGACCCCAACCACCCGACCATGCCCCACTGGGACCGGTACGACCGGCGGTCCCGCACCACCATGTGCTTCGACACCGTCACCACGGCCGTCTCACATCTCACGCCGCACTGACGGAAGGCCACGGCACCGGGAGGGCCTAGACGAGGGGCCCGCCTATGGGCTGCTCCGTCCAGATCGTCTTCCCGGTCCTGGTGAACCGGCACCCCCAGCGGTCGGTGAGCTGGGCGACGAGGAACAGGCCACGCCCGCCCTCGTCCGTCTCCCGTGCACGACGCAGGCGCGGCTGAGTGCTGCTGGGGTCGGACACCTCGCAGACGAGTACCCTGTCGCGGATCAGCCGGAGCCCGACCGGTTCCCCTGCGTAGCGGATCGCGTTCGTGACGAGCTCGCTGACGACGAGCTCCGTCACGAAGCTCAGATCGTCCAACTGCCAGTCGGACAGCCGGCCCGTCACCAGCTCACGGGCGTGCGCCACGAGGGACAGGTCGGCTTCGAGTTCCCACTCGGCGACCTGATCGGACGAGAGGGCGTGGGTGCGGGCGAGCAGCAGGGCGGCGTCGTCGGAGGGTTCTTGAGGCAGCACGCTGTCGAAGATGCCCTGGCTGATCTCGCCCAAAGTCAGGTCCGGGTTCGCGCCGGCGAGCGCGCTCCTCAGCCTCTCCATTCCTTCGTCGATGTCGCCGCCGCGGCTCTCGACGAGTCCGTCCGTGAAGAACGCCAGCATGCTGCCGGGCTGTGCAGCGAACTCCGTCACCTCGAAAGGCATTCCGCCGACGCCCAGGGGTGGTCCCGGCATCGTGTCGACGAAGATCGGCTCCTCACCGGGTGACAGCACGGCCGGCGGCGGATGGCCCGCTGTGGCGGCGGCGCACTCCCTTGTCACCGGGTCGTAGACGGCGTAGAGGCACGTCGCTCCGAGCACAGCCGTCTCGGAGCGCGAATCGCCGGTCACCTCCTCGCCGGCGAGACCGAGCACCAGGTCGTCCAAGTGCGTGAGGAGCTCACCCGGATCCAGATCGAGGTCGGCGAGGGCCTGCACCGCGGTCCGCAGTCGCGCCATGGCCGCGGTGGCATCGAGGCCATGGCCGACGACATCCCCGACGACGAACGCGACGCGCAAAGAAGGCAGGGGGATCACGTCGAACCAGTCCCCGCCGACTCCCAAGCCGCCGCTCGCCGGCTGGTAGACCCCCACCGTCTCCGCGGCGGCCGAGTCCAGGGCCGCGCGCGGCAGCAGGCTCCGTTGCAGGGCCACCACCGAACGGTGCTCCTTGGTGTAGCGGCGCGCGTTGTCCACGCCGAGTGCGGCCCGGGAGACGACGTCCAGCAGCAGGGCGGCGTCCTCCTCGCCGAAGGCGGAAGGCAACTGACTGCGCCAGACCGTGACGCAGCCGAGGATCAGACCTCGCGCGTAGAGCGGCACCGCTACGGAGGAGTGCGCCCCCCTCGGGACGAACAACGTCAGGGTCTCCGGATCCACACCGAGTTTCACGTGCAGGGTCGCGACGTCCGGCACCACCACGGGCAGCCCCTTCATGAGGGGACGCATCAACGAACTGTCCGGTACGGGAGGAAGCGCCTCTCCCACCGCCAGGAGGTCCTCGGCGGATATCTCCGGGCTCTGCGCGGCAGCGGTCCGGCGCAGGCGTACGTCGCCGCTGGTGTCGAGGTGCGGGGGCTCGTCGCCCACCAGCACCTGCTCGGCGATGTCCACCGTCGCCAGGTCGGCGAAATCAGGGACGAGCAGATCCACGAGGGTCTCGGCCGTCTCGGTCACGTCCAGAGAGGCTCCGATGCCCGCGGCGGCGGCGTGGGACAGCCCGCTCCGGCGTCGCCACGCATCTCGCTCGGCTGCCTCCGCCTCGGTTTCCGCCGGGGTGACCAGGACGAGCCACTGCGCGTCGGTGCCGGAATCGCCAGGGGTGCGAGCCGTCAGCCGGACAACGGTGCAGAGCAGAGGGGCCTCTTGACCCGCATGATCGCCACCCGGAATGGTCACCAGGTGCCCGACCGGTCCCGCATCGGTTCCGGCTCGCGGCAACAGCCCCAGCAAGGGCGCACAAGTCTGACCCGGCGAGCACTCCAGCAGCGTCGCGGCCAGTTCCGAACGGGCGACGACGACGCCTGCGTCGTCCAGTACGACCGCTGCCGTTTCACTTACGGGCACCGAGGTCGGCCCCGGGCCACGATGCTCCGGTTCACGCATGTCGCCTCCACGCACCGTGACCTTCAGTATCGTCCCCGAGGGAAGACCCGGCGACCCGCAGCGCGACGTCGCCAGGTGCCCTTCGGGCTACGGGCCGGTCATCGCGCCTCGGCGCTCAGTGACCGTTGCCTGTGGCCGGACCGGGCCGCCCAGCGGCCGTCGTGGCGGCTGACCTCGATCGGTCGGCCGAAGCACGTGGTGAGCAGGTCGCCGGTCAGGACGGCCGCGACCTGGCCCGTCGCCTGGACGCGGCCCTCGCGCAGCAGTAGTGCATGGCTGGTGCTCGGGGCCAGTTCCTCCACGTGGTGGGTGACCGTGACGGTCGCCAGGTCCGGGCGCCCGGTGGCGAGTCGGTGCAGGGCGTCGATCAGGTCCTCGCGGGAGGCCAGGTCGAGCGCGTTGAACGGCTCGTCGAGGAGCATCAGGGACGGGTCGGCGATGAGCGCGCGGGCCCGTCCCCGCCACCTCCGATGGGGTCGGAGGCTCCGGCTTCATGATGCGTGAGGCCACGCAGCCATCCCGGGCCCCGGGCCCATCAGCAGACCGCGGGCTTCAGCTTGGGCTGGGACATGCTGCAGGCCACCAGGATGGAGTCCGCGATCCAGCAGTCGCCGAGCCCAGAAGTCACTGGATCGGGCGAGCATCCGGAGCACCCGTTTGACCAGGCCACGCGGCCGGCAGTCGATTGTCAGAACCGGACTGCCGCGTCAGGTGCGGGACAGTGCTTGGTCGCGTATGAGCAGGCCCTGCGTGCGGCCACCGCCTCATACGACGACGACAGCCCGGCCATCGGCCTACTCCTGGCCGCCGCAGAACGGGCTCCCACAACCCGCCGCGCTGGTCACGGATTCCATCGCCGCATTGGAAGACGCCCGACGCTCTAAGGCAACGCGCTGGCTACGGGGACAGGTGGCCGGTGGTAGCCACGGCGTCGCCCATCTCTAGTCCAGCGATCCAATCGCGAGAAAGCCTGGGTCGGTTCCAGGTCGTCAGGCTGTGCGCACCGCCATCAGTAGTCCGCTTGCCCATGCCAGGCGTACGCATCGGAAGTCCTCGCGCTCGTCCAGCTCGGCCAGAAGGCGCTCGACGGAGGCTTCGTGGCCCTCCGGCCAGCCAGGCTGGGGGAAGAGGTCGTCGATCAGGTAGGTCCCGCCGGGAGCCACGAGGTCCAGGGCTCGGTCGAGGTGTGTGAACTTGCCTGGCCAGGTGTCCGCGAAGACGAGGTCGAAGGGAGCGCCGTCGAACTCCTGCAGCCATGTGCCACCGTCCCCGGAAACAAAGGTCACCCGCAGGTCGGCGCCCAACTGTTCTTGGGCGACGGCTTGGATGGTGGGGTCGAGTTCGACGGTGGTCAGGCGGGAGGCGGGGTCCATGCCGCTGAGGAGCCAGGCGGTGCCCTCCCCGGCTCCGGTGCCGAGTTCGAGGATCCGGCCCGCGGGCCGGGCGGCGGCGAGTGCTGCCAGGAGGCTTCCTGTGCGGTCCTCGCAGGACATGATGAAGCCCGCGTCGCGCGCCTTGGAGCGCAACACGGGCAGAGTGGTCGGGAGGCGGCACGGCGTGTCGTCCATCCGCAGATGATGCGAGGACCATGTCCCTGCGGGCAAGGTCATTTCTCATCGCCGTGCCGGTAGTTGCAGGCCGCGGAAGTATCGAGTGACCTGCCCTGTCGCGTCTCACTCGGCTCCTGGCAATGCCCGTCATCAGTGGATCGAAGTCGAGCAGCATCAGATGGTCGCGCTCCAGCCACGACTCATGGCCCACATGCCCGCCGCAGGTCGCCGACCAGTACCAGCCGCACCAGTTCCCCTGACCACGAAAAGTGGGGAACCGGCGCTCTGGAGGGCACTGACCTGCGGAAACACTCAAACGCTAGATCTTGGATCCCGAGTTGTCTGCTCCCTGCCTGCCTGTTTCGCGCAGGTCAAAGGCGTTCTTCGGAGCGTACAACGCATCCATGCCTGGTCAGCTGTCCCCAGGTGTTGCAGGGCTCACGCCGACTGATCGCCGACCTTTCTGATGCCGGCACCATGCCGGTGGGGTGCGCCGTCCCGCAGCCCTCCGCTTCGAGGGCACGGGATCAGCACGACTGTCGCCGCGCCGGCACACGACGCAGGTTGGCCGGTCAGTGGCCGACCCGCCGTCGTGCTGTCGTGTCGTGCAGGCCCGGCGGTGTGTACCCCGCGTCCCGCGCCGAGAGGGTGGCACCCGGCGGGACGATCTTGTCGATCTCGTCCAGCACGTCCGACGGCAGCGGGCTGTCCGCCGCCCCGAGCTGCTCCTCCAGCTGGGACAGCGTGCGCGGGCCGATGATCGGCGCGGTGACTGCCGGGTGGGAGAGCACAAAGCCGAGGGCGAGCTCGATCAGGGTGATCCCGGCCTGCTCGGCCAGGACGGCGAGCGCCTCGACGGCCTCCAGTTTGGCCGCGTTCTCCGTGCTGTCGACGTCGAAGCGTCCCGGCTGGCGGGCCGCTCGGCTGGACTCCGGTTGCGGCCGGCCGGCTCGGTAGCGCCCCGTCAGCCAGCCGCCTGCAAGCGGGCTCCACGGGATCACCGCCAGGCCGTACCGCTGTGCCACCGGGAGTACCTCGGCCTCCACGCCGCGGGTCAGGATCGAGTAGGGCGGCTGCTCGGACACCACCCGCTCGCGGCCTCGCTTCTCCGCGGTCCACTGCCCTTCGACGATCCGGGACGGCGGGAACGTGGAGGTGCCGAGGTAACGGACCTTGCCCTGGCGGACGAGGTCGGAGAGCGCACCGAGGGTCTCGTCGAAGTCCGTGTCGTCCTCCGGACGGTGCACCTGGTAGAGGTCGATGTGGTCGGTCCGCAGCCGCTGAAGGCTGTCCTCGACCGCGCGGAAGATCCACCGTCGCGAGTTGCCGAACCGGTTGACGTCCTCCCCCATTCGGCCGTGGAACTTGGTGGCCAGGAAGACGTCGTCCCGGCGGCCTGCGAGCGCCTCGCCGACGATCGTCTCCGACTCGCCCTGCGAGTACACGTCCGCCGTGTCGATGATGTTGATCCCGGCGTCGAGGGCGCGGTGGATGATGCGCACCCCGTCCTCGTGACTCGGGTTGCCCCGGGCGCCGAAGTTCATCGCGCCGAGTGCGAGCGCGCTCACCTGCACGCCTGTGCGGCCGAAGGGTCGGTACGGGATGGTCATGACGTTCCTTCCGTGGGAATGGACAGCCGTCCGGGCACTGCCCCGGATTCGGCGAGTTGGTCGACGCTCGCTGCGGCGCCGGTGGCGCGGAACGCGTCCCACAGCCGGCGGTACGGGCCGTGTGCCGCGAGCAGTTCCTGATGGGTGCCGACCTCGGCGACCGTGCCGTCCCGCAGAACGATCACCTGGTCCGCGCGGGCGGCGGTAGTGAGGCGGTGCGCCACGACGAGGGTGGTGCGCCACCGGGTGAGCGCGGCCGTCGCGGCGGCCACCCGGCGTTCACTGGCCAGATCGAGAGACGCGGTGGCCTCGTCCAGCAGCAGGATGTCCGGGTCGACGAGTTCGGCCCGCGCCAGCGCGAGCAGTTGCCGCTGGCCCGCGGAGAGGCCGCGGCCGCGTTCCCCGACCTCGGTCAGATAGCCGGACGGCAGCCCGGCCACCATCTCGTGCGCGCCGACCGCGCGCGCCGCGGCCTCCACCTCCGCGTCGGTGGCGTCGGGGCGGCCGTACGCGATCGCGTCCCGCACCGTCCGGCCCAGCAGGTACGTCTCCTGCGGGACGATTCCCAGCCGACGCCGGTATCCGGCTGGATCCAGTGCGCGCAGGTCGGTGCCGTCGACCCGTACGGTCCCGGTTGTCGGGTCGTAGAAACGGGCGACGAGCTTGACGATCGTCGACTTGCCCGCGCCGGTCGTGCCGACGAGGGCCACCGTCTGCCCGGCGGCGACGCGCAGGGTCACCTCGTGGAGCACCTCGCGTTCGCCGTCCCGGTAGGCGAAGGACACCCGGTCGAACTCGATCGCACCGCGCAGCTCGCGCACGGGCAGGGGGCGCGCGGCGATCGGTGTGCCGACCGGTTCGCGCATCAGAGTGCGCAGCCTGCCGAGTCCCACGACCGCCTGCTGGTAGCCGTCGAACGCCTGGGACAGCTGCTGGATCGGCGAGAAGAACAGCTCGACGTAGAGCAGGAACGCGATCAGGGTTCCGGCCGTGAGCCGACCGTCGCGCACCTGCCCGGCGCCGATCACCAGCACCGTGGCGGTCGCGGCCGTGCTCAGGAACTCGACGAACGGGAAGAACGTCGCCATCAGCCGCTGGGCCCGCAGCCGGGCGTCGCGGAACGCCCAGGCCAGCTCGGCGAAGTCCCGTGCGTTGTGCGCCTCGCGGCCGAACGCCTGGGTGACCCGGATCAGGGTCACGTTCTCCTGGAGGTACGCGTTGACCGCGCTGACCCGCTCCCGCGCGTCGAGGTACGCGGGCAACGACCGCGAGCGGAACAGCGCCGTGGCGGCGGCCAGGATCGGCAGTATGAGGAGCAGGGTGACGGCGAGACCGGCATCGATCACCAGCAGGGCGGCGAGCACACCGAGGATCGTCAGCAGAGAGACCACGAAGGTCGCCAGACCGGTCTGCAGGAACGTCGACAGCGCATCCACGTCCGTGGTCATCCGGGTCATGATCCGCCCGGCCGGCTCGCGCTCGTAGTAGTCGAGGCCGAGCCGCTGCAACTGGGCGTACGTGCGCACCCGCAGGGTGTGAAGCAGTCGCTCACCCGTGCGGCCGGTCACCCGCACCTGCGCGACGTTGACCAGCCAGCCGAGCAGCACCACCGCCGCCGCGACAGCGGCGATCAGCAGCAGCGCCGTCGGCGCGGACCGGGTGACGCCGCTGTCGACCCCGTGCCGGACGAGCACCGGGACGGCTATCTGCGCGAGCGCGTCCGCGCCGACGAGCGCAAGACCGGCGAACAGCGGCAGTCTGAACGAGCGCACCAGCGACCCCAGCCCGAAGTCCGGGTCCCAGGCGCGTGCCTGCTCGGGCGTGACCTTCGGGTCGGCGTCCTCGTGCGGCAACGCGGCCAGCCGGTTCTGGAGTTCCTCGCTCGGCGGGGCACCGCCGAGCAGACCCGCACCGTGCCCCGTCCGGCCAGGTCCGGACGTCGCGGCGGCCTGCGCGTAGGCGGCGGCGACCCGCACGCCGATGTCCCGGCCGGTCGTGGGTGTGTCCGGGCCGCCGCGCCAGAGCTCTTCGGTCACGCCGCGCGGGCGCGGAGCCTGTGCCGCGGACGCCTCGTCCACGCCGAGCTCGCCGGGTTGTTCGTCGGGGGACAGCAGCGACCGGTAGAGCGGACTGCGCGCCTGGAGCTCCGCGGCCGTTCCGATGTCGACGACCCGGCCGCGCTCGAGTACGGCGACCCGGTCGGCCAGCTCCAGCGTCGACGCCCGGTGGGCGATGATCAGCGTCGTACGCTGCCGGGCCAGTTGGCGCAGGCCGGTGTGGATGGCCGCCTCGACCTGGGCGTCGATCGCGGAGGTGGCGTCGTCGAGCACCAGCACGGCGGGGTCGTGCAGGATCGCCCGGGCCAGCGCGATCCGCTGGCGCTGCCCGCCGGAGAGCGTGAGGCCCTGCTCGCCGATCACGGTGTCGTAGCCGTCCGGCAGCGCGGTGATGAATCCGTCCGCCTGGGCCAGCCGCGCCGCGTGACGGATCTCCGCGGGCAGGGCGTCCGGGCGACCGTAGGCGATGTTCGCCCCTACCGTGTCGGACAACAGATGCGGCTCTTCGAACACGAAGCCGATCCGGGCCCGCAGATCGGCCGGCCGCAGATCGCGTACGTCGATGTCGGCGACCCGGACCGTCCCGGCGGTGGGGTCGTAGAACCGCGGCAGCAGCGATGCCGCCGTGGACTTGCCCGACCCGGCCGCACCGACCAGGGCCAGTGTCTCCCCCGGTTCGACCCGCAGCGTGAACCCGTCCAGAAGCGGGTCGGCCGTCCGGTCGCGGCCGAACACCACACCGTCCCACGCAAGGGCCGGCGGCCCGTCCGGCACGTCGACGGCGTTCGGTGCGTCGGTGATGTCGGAGGGTGCGTCGGTGATGTCGGAGGGTGCGTCGGTGATGTCGGAGGGTGCGTCGACGATGTCGAGCACCCGTTCCACTCCGGCGCGCGCCGGCTGCCACACGGTGAGCAGCATGGCCACCTGGCGCACGGGTGTCACGAACGAACCGAGGTACGCGGTGAACGCCACGAATGTGCCGAGGGAGATCCTGCCGTGCAGCGCCAGCCAGCCGCCCAGTGCGAGCACGGCGACCTGCCCGAGTGCCGGGACGGCCTGGAGCGCCGGGTTGTACTTGCTCGTGAGCCGGGCGACGCGGACCCGGGAGGAGAACAGGCTGCGCGACCGCCGTTCCAGCTCGGCCAGTTCGCGCTGCTCCTGCCCGAACCCCTTGACGACGCGGACGCCCGCGACCGCCGCCTCCACGGTCGACGCGACCTCTGCCGCCTCCTGCTGCGCATGCCAGTTGGCAGGGAACAGGTCACGGCGGCTGCGGAACGCGATCAGCCAGAGCACCGGCCCCACGACGAGGGCGACGAGGGTCAGCAGCGGCGACAGCGACGCCATCAGCGCCACCGACATGGCGAACATCAGCGCGTTGCCGAACATGTTCGGCAGGAACTGCAACAGCATCTGAATGAGCGTCACATCGGAGATGGCGCGGCTGACGACCTGCCCCGTGTGCAGATCGTCCTGCTGGTTGCCGCCGAGGCGCAGCAACGCGGCGAAGGCGTCGTTGCGCAGGTCGTACTGCACGCCGAGGGACACCCGTCCGGAGCAGTACCGGCGCAGGAAGCTCGCCCCGAACCGCAGCGCGCCGATGCCGAGCAGCAGCACGACCCATGGGGTCAGATGCGCCGTCGAGGCCTCCACCCCGTCCACGACATGGCGCAGGACGAGCGGCAGTACGGCCGTGGCGACCGCGGCGACCAGCGCGGCGCCGTACGCCCATGCCAGGTCGGCGCGGTATGCCAGGCAGTACCGGGTGAGCCGACGTGCCCATCCCGGAGCACCCGGTCCGTGGGATGCCTGGGACGTACGGTCCGCGGTCGTACAGGGGGTGACCGTCACGCGGACGCTCCGACGGCCGGTGCGGTCGTGAACGAGTCAGCGGGGCGGGGCAGTCCGTAGTGCTCGCGCAGGGTGGCACCGGTGTAGTCGGTGCGGAACCTCCCGCGTTCCTGAAGGATCGGCACGACCTTGTCCACGAACACTTCGAGTCCGGACGGCAGGACCGGCGGCATGATGTTGAACCCGTCGGCGGCTCCGTTGTCGAACCACTCCTCGATCGCGTCGGCCACCTGGACCGGCGTGCCGGTGAACGTCCGGTGCCCGCGACCGCCGCCGAGCCGGCCGATGAGCTGTCGCACCGTCAGCTTCTCCCGCCGGGCCAGGTCCACGATCAGGGTGTACCGGCTCTTGGAGCCTTCGATCTCGTCCTCGGACGGCAGGTTCTCGGGCAGTGCGCCGTCCAGGTCGAGGGTGTCCGGATCGAGCTTGAACTGCTGGGCGAGTTGCCGCTTGGCGAACTCGGGGCTGATCAGTCGGTCGAGTTCACGGTCCAAGTCCGCCGCCTCGGCCTCGGTGTCGCCGATGACCGGCACGATGCCGGGCAGGATCTTGATTCCGTGCGGATCGCGTCCGTGGGCCGCGGCGCGCTTCTTCAGGTCGGCGTAGAACGCCTGAGCCTCCTGGAGGGTCTGCTGCGCGGTGAACACCGCCTCCGCCCACCGGGCGGCGAAGGCCTTGCCGCTCTGGGACGAACCGGCCTGCACCAGCAGGGGATGGCCCTGCGGTGAGCGGGGGACGTTCAGCGGGCCGTCGACGCGGAAGAACCGCCCGACATGATTGATCCTGCGGACCTTCGCGGTGTCGGCGTGGATGCCGGCGCTCTTGTCGGCCACGATCGCGTCGTCGGCCCAGCTGTCCCAGAGCCTGGTGGAGACTTCGAGGAATTCGTCGGCGCGTTCGTACCGCTCCTTGTGCAGGGGCGTGTCGTCCAGGCCGAAGTTGCGGGCCGCGTCCGCGCCGGCGGTCGTGACGATGTTCCACCCGGCCCGTCCGCCGGACACATGGTCGAGGGAGGCGAACCGGCGGGCCAGGTTGTACGGCTCGTTGTAGGACGTCGAGGCGGTCGCGATCAGGCCGATGCGCTCGGTCGCCCCGGCGAGCGCCGTCAGCAGCACCGTCGGCTCGAGCCGTCCGGCCGGCCGGCGTGCCGGGTCGCCCTGCTGGCCCGGACTGTCGGCGAGGAACAGCGAGTCGAGCTTGCCCCGCTCGGCGATGCGGGCCAGGTTCCGGTAGTGCGCGACGTCCCAGCCGGCGTACGGGTCCGACTCCGGCAGCCTCCAGGCGGCCTCGTGGTGGCCGACACCCATCAGGAAGGCGTTGAGATGGAGTTCTTCGGCTCGCTTGCTCATGACTGTTCCTTCGAGCGGTGGGCGGGCAGGGCACCCAGGGCGCCCAGCAGGGTGGTGCGGTAGTGCTGGAATCGGGGGTGGCCGGGGTCGCGTTCGGCGGGCAGGTCGATGCGCAGGTCCTGCGCGAAGCCGCCGTCGTCGAGGACGAGCACCCGGTCGGCGAGGGTCACCGCCTCGTCCACGTCGTGGGTCACGAGCAGCACGGCGGGCCGGTGCGTCTCGTACAGGCGGCGCAGCAACCGGTGCATACGGATACGGGTCAGCGCGTCCAGGGAACCGAAGGGTTCGTCGGCGAGCAGCAGCTCCGGTTCGCTCACCAGTGACCGGGCCAGCGCGGCCCGCTGCTGCTCGCCGCCGGACAGTTCGTGCGGCCAGGCCGATTCCCGCTTGGCCAGGCTGACTTCGTCCAGGGCCGCGCGTCCGCGTTCTCGGGCGTCCTTCCCGGGCAGGCCGAGGACGACGTTGTCGAGGATCTTCAGCCACGGCAGCAGCCGGGAGTCCTGGAACACCAGCGAGACCCGCTCCGGCACGAGGATCTCCCCCGAGCCGACCGTGCTGTGGTCGAGACCGGCAACCGCGCGCAGCAGCGTGCTCTTGCCCGATCCGCTGCGTCCCAGCAGTGCCGTGAACTCGCCGCGGGCGATCGTCACGTTGATGCGGTCGAGCACCTGGCGGTCCCCGAAGGAACGGGTCAGGTCGGTGACGCGGACGGCGGCGGAGTCCACGGCCTCGGCCACCGGGGCGCCGCTCAGGCGGTGATCGTACGTCGCCACGACAGCACCCTCCCCTCCACCAGGCGGACGAGGGCGTCGGAGGCGAACCCGAAGGTGCCGTACAGCACCAGGCCGACGAGGATGATCCCGGACTGCGCGTACTGCTGGGCCTGGAACATCATGTAGCCGATGCCCGACGTGGCATTGATCTGCTCGACCACGATCAGGCCGAGCCAGGCCGCGGTCACGGCCAGCCGCAGGCCGGTGAAGAAGCCGGGCAGAGCGGCGGGCAGCACGACCTTGCGCAGGAACTGCCAGCGGGAGAGCCGCTGTGCCTCGGCGAGTTCCACATAGCGCGCGTCGATGGAGACCAGCGCCGCGTGTGTGTTGATGTAGATGCTCACCAGCACACCGAGCGCGATGACGACGACCTTCATCGTCTCGCCGATGCCGAGCCACAGAATCAACAGGGGAAGCAGAGCGAGGTTGGGGATCGAGCGCTTGACCTGCAGTGTGCCGTCCACGAACGCGTCACCGATGCGGGAAAGACCGGACGCGAGTGCCAGCACGACGCCCGCCGCGACCCCGATGAGCAGTCCGAGGAGTGCGCGGGTCAGCGAGGTCTGCACGCTGTCCTGCAACCGCCCGCTGGTCCACAGCTCTTGGGCGGAGGTCAGGACCGATGCGGGGGACGACAGCTTTCGCGGGTCCAGCCAACCGGCTGCCGAAGCCGCCCACCAGGCCACGATGATCAGCAGCGGGCCGAGGATCCGGCCGAACGGGATCGACTTGCCGCGCCCGAGGCGCCGTTGGAGTGCCGGGACCAGACCGCCGGGTTCCGGGTCCGGCCCCGGCGGCGGTGCGGAGGCCGGAGGGGCCTTCCGTGACACGCCGGTAACGGTGGCCGGGCCCCCGCCCGTACGGGCGGAGATGTCAACGTTCATCGGGGCTCCTGGGATCGGGGGGCGAGCGAGCGGAACGTGCTGGAATGGAAGACGAGGGGATCCACGGCCTTGTCGAGGCGTAGGTCGTGGACGCGGAGCACGACGATGTCGTGGTCCCCGGCGCGGACCTCGTTGTCGACCGAACACTCGAGCCAGGCACCGGCCCCGTGCAGCAGCACCGCGCCACCCGGTGTGGTCTGCCACGCGGCCCCGGCGAACCGCTCGTCGCTCGGACCGGCGAGCCGCCGGCAGAGCGGCCCGTGTTCCGCGCCGAGCACGCTGATGCCCAGGCGCTGGGCGCGGCGCAGCACCGGCCAGGTGCGTGAGGTGTGCGCCATGCTTACGGAGACGAGCGGCGGCGCGAGTGACACCGTCGTGAACGAGCTGGCCACCAGCCCGACCTGGGCTCCGTCGATCAGGGCGGCGATCGCCGTGACGCCGGTGGGGAACGCGCCGTACACGGCGCGCAGGGATGTCGTGTCGTGCAGCACTGCGGTCATACCGGAGCCTCCGTGGGGTGGGCGGCCGGCAGCCGCCGGGTTCTTCCGGTGGGCGATGTCGAATCGGTTCCGTCGGGCTCCTTCAGCAGGGGGAGCAGCCCGTCGCCGACCCGGGCGATCTCCTGCTTGTACGGCGTGTCCGACAGCACGAAGTGGGTCACGCCCAGCGCCCGGTACCTCCGCAGAGCGTCGGCGACCTCCTGCGCGGAGCCGACCAGCCACGTCGTACCGGCGCCGCCGCCCCCGTAGCGGCCCGGTGCCGTGTAGAGGCAGTTGTCCAGGACGTCGCCCCGTGCCGCCAGGTCGAGGAGGCGCTGCTGGCCGACCGCCGTACGACGCCGGAACGCTTCCTGGGCACGTGGGCCCTGTTGCGCCATGCGGGCGACCTTCTCCTCCGCCGCACGCCACGCCTCCTCCGTGGTGTCCCGGACGAGGGTCGTGATGCGCAGCCCGAACTCCAGCGGCCGGTGTCTGCGCCCGACCGTCTCGGAGAGCGCACGCAGCCGGTCGATCCGCCCGGCGATGCCGTCCAGCGGCTCACCCCAGAACAGCTGGACGTCGGCCTCCTGCGCGGCGACCCGCTCGGCGGCCGCGCTCGCGCCGCCGAAGTACAGCCGGGGGTGGAGTCCCTGTTCAGCACCCCAAGGACGCGGCCGAACCGTGGAGTTGTCCACGCGGTAGTGCTCTCCGTGGAACGTCACGTCCTCCTCGTTCCACAGGCGGCGGACGAGCTGGAGGAACTCGAGCGTGCGCTCGTAGCGGCGCGACCGGTCGAACTCGCCGTCGCCGTACGACGCGGCGTCGTCCAGTCCGCTGACGATGTTGACCAGGACCCGGCCCTGGCTGAGCCGGTCGAGCGTGGCCGAGGCCGAGGCGAAGTTCGCGGGGTGCCAATAGCCGGGCCGAATCGCGATGAGCGGCTTGAACGTCGTCGTGCGGGCGGCGAGGGACGCCGCGACGGTGAAGGTGTCCGGTCGCCCCCAGCCGGTGCCCAGCAGGGCCCCCGCCCAGCCGTGGTGCTCGACCGCCCGCGCCAGCTCCGTCGAGTGGTCGAGCGTGCCCCAGCCGTCGAGGGTGTCGTCGCCGCGATGACCGGGTTCGACCGTGTTCGGGATGTACCAGAGGTACTCGCCCATCTCAGGCCTGCCCGCGGTACTCGGAGGCTGCGGCCTGCGCGGCGATGTGCTCGAACCGTCGGTCGAACAGCACGCTGACGTCGAACTTCTTGACGAAGCCCGCGCCGGACATGAGATCGGCGATCGACTGCTCCCAGGCGATGGAGGAGTCCCAGTCCGTCGGATACAGCGGCTTCTTACGTGACTTGACGATCCGTTCGCCGGCTTCCTTGGTGACTCCCTGGTCCTTGACGTAGTAGGAGTCGATCCATTTCTCGGGGTTCTCCCAGGACCAGTTGTTGCCCTTGACCCAGATGGGGATGAAGGCCTGGATCGCGGCCGCCTTCCGGTCGTCGGCGAGCACCGACGTGGGTGCCCACAGCAGGCTCAGCAGGTCCTGGACGTCGGTGGGCAGAGTCCGCGCGCCATCCTTTTCGTACTGCTTCAGGTACTTCGTCAGCGACGGCTCGGTCAGCGGGGCGAGGTCGACCTGCTTGCCCTGAAGCGCGGTCAGGAACTGGGCGCTCGGCAAGGGCACCAGGGTCACGTCCTTGTAGGAGACCCCGTTCTCCTTCAGCCATTTCAGGATCGTGACGCCCTGCGCCTGGCCTTGGGAGAAGGCGATCTTCTTGCCGACGACGTCTTTCGCCGTCCTGATGTCGCTGCCCGGCCGGGTGGTCGGGATGTAGGTGACCGCCGTGTTGTGCGAGATGGCGACGATCTTGGCGTCGACGCCGATGTCATGCGCCTGGATCGGCGGCATCCCGGCGTTGCTGGCAAGATCGAGCGCCCCCGCACGGAACCCTTGAATGGTTTCCGGCCCGCCATTGAGCCGGACCCATTCGGCGGAGAACGGCAGTGGGCCGAGCGACGGCTCGGCGGCCAGCTGAGCCTGCGTCGTGCTCACTCCGACGCGGAGGGTGGTGCTCTTGTCGGGCGACACGGTCGGGAGCGCGCCGAACGTCGTGGCCGGCTCGTCGGAGGAGGCGCAGCCCGCGAGTGCCAGCAGCGCACCGCTGCCCAGGGCGAGAAATCCTCGGCGGTTCAACGGTCTTGAGGGGTATGTGGACATGACGGTACCCGGGGCCCTTTGCGTATTCGGCGCAATGACAGATGCGCGGTCTGGATGGGTTGCCGCCGGCGCCGTGTGGCGGGGGGATCCACATGCGGCGCCGGCGGCCTGTTTCGGCGGTGTCAGGAGGCGACGGCGACCCTGTGCTCGGCGGTGAAGGGGCGTCCGGCGACGAGCTCGGACTTGTGCCCGTCCGGTCCCACGGGGACATCGCCTATCAGCGTGACCCGGTGCAGCCGACGCTCGACGTCGAGGTGTTCCAGGTCGCGCGGGGCGAGGTGCGCGGTGGCCCGGTTGTCCCAGAACGCCACGTGTCCGGGCTCCCAGCGGAAGCGCACCGTGTACTCGGGCCGGGTGATCTCGGCGTACAGCAGGTCCAGGATGCGCTTGCTCTCGCCGGCGGTGACGCCGACGATGTGGCTGGTGAAACCGGGGTTGACGAACAGCGCGCGCTCCCCGGTCTCCGGGTGCACCCGCACCACGGGGTGCACGGACACGAGCAGGTTGTCGTTGATGCGGCGGGCATACTCGCTGTCCTCGCCCACCGGCCGGCTGCCGCCGTACCGGTGTTCGGCGCGAAGCGTGTCCACGAACGCCCGGACCGGGGCGGAAAGTCCCTCGTACGCGGCGACGAGGTTGGTCCACTGCGTGTCGCCGCCGACCTCCGGAACGGTTTCGGCGCGCAGGATGGAACCGGCGGGCGGATTCACCGCCGCGGTGACGTCGGTGTGCCAGCCGTCGAAGTAGCTGTACTGACGCTTGCGGTACTCGTCCCGGAAGTTCTTCCCATAGCGCTGCTCGAAGCGGCGCGGATCGATGGTGAAGATCTCCGGGTGGTCCTCCGGCGGGGCGTCGTCGTGCGGGTGGGCGTAGGTGAGCTCGCCGAAGTGGCGGGCGAACGCGATCTGGGAGGAGTGGTCGAGCTGCTGCCCGCGGAAGAAGACGACCTTGTGGCGGTGGAGGGCCTGCTTGATCCGTTCGACGGTCTCGGTGGACAGCGGTTGGGCGAGGTCCACGCCGTCGATGTCGGCGCCGATGTGACCGGCTACGGGGCGGACGGAGAGCGTGCTCATGTGGTGGGGTCCTTTCGGGCATGTCGAATACGGCGGCGGCGTTTGCCGCGATGGCGTCGGGGCGCGCGGAGTCACCTGACGGGCGTGTGCTCGCAGGCGTGGCAGACGCCGGGCCGGAGATTGCTCGGTTCCGGGCAGCCGAAGGTTGCTCGGTTCCGGGCCGGAGATTGCTCCGGTACCGGGCCGGAGATTGCTCCCGTACCGGCCCGGAGTCCGAGGGAAGTGAGCGGCGGTCAACGCCGCGGTGCGGACGCGCTAAGGCGCGTCGGCGGAATGCCGGTCAGCGGGCGCGACAGCCCAATCCGGCGAAGTGGTGCGCGCGGAAGGCGTTCACGGGGTGCCGGCCTGCGGCTGCCCGGATCGTGGCCCTCTGCTGTGCGTCCATGAGAGGAGTCTGCTGCCACGGTGCCGGTACAGACAATGTTTTGTGGCGGTACGGAAGAAACCCCGCCCGTCCGCTTCCGCTCATCGGGCGCCGCCGACGGTGCGCAGTCCCAACGGGTCCCGGTAGACGGCCGCGAGCACCGGCGCGGTCGCTGCCACCGCGAGCGTGTCCGTGCCGAAGGAGCCGGTACGCACCTGATCTCCGTCGCTCTCCAGCTCGCGGATCAACTCGTCCAGCAGCTGCGGGAGATGGATGGTGGCGGACTCGGTCAGCACCAGTGCTTCCGGACTGATCAGGTCCAGCAGCGGCTGTACTGCGTGCGCGATGAGCCGCAGCCGGGCGCGGCACAGGTCCATCGCACGGGCGTCGCCCGCCCGAGCGGCACGTACGAGCAGTTGCAGGTCGGGGTGCGGAATGATGCCCGCTGCGACAGCGCGCTGCGCGACGGCACGGTCGGAGACGGTGGCCTGCAGGCAGCCGGTACGACCGCACGGGCAGGGCTCCGTCGAACCCGGAACGGGCAGGTGGGCGATGCCTCCGGCGCCGTATTGACGGCCCTGCAACAGGATGCCGCCGGTGGCGATCGCCGCGTCGACGGCGTTGCCCACGAACAAGTGCACCAGGTCGCCGCCGCGGACCGCGCCGAACAACAGTTCCGCGTGGGCCAACGCCCGCGCATGGCCTTCCACATGAACCGGCAGCCCCAGCGCCCGTTGCAGCGTGCGCCGCAGCGGGATGTCACGCCAGCCGAGTGCGGAGTTCTCGACGAGGACCCCGGCTTCCGGGTCGACCCAGCCGCCGGTGACCACGCCCAGTCCGAGCACGGAGCGTCCGCCGGCGTGCCTGCGCAGAAAGCCGGGCAGCCGGGCAGCGACGTCGTGAAGGACCGCACCGTGCTGCGGCTGCCTGGGCACACGCTCATGCGCGATGACGCTGCCGCGCAGATCGGTGAGCGAGAACGTGAGCCGCGGTACCGCGATGTGCACGCCCACCGCGACGTGATGCGAGGTCTCGATGTCCAGCGGGATGCGAGGGCGTCCCGGCCGAGGCCGCCGCGAAGGCTCGGGCGGTTCCCAGACCAGCCCCATCGCGAGCAGTTCGGCCGCGTGCCGCGACACGGCAGCCGCACTGAGCCCCGTCTCCCTGATGATCGCGGTGCGCGCCAGCGGGCCCCCCTGCAGTACGGCCCGGAGCACGGCGGTCGCGCCGTCGGGCTGATCAGCGGCAGGTCTCCCGCCCGGCGTCGCGATGAGTGCTGGTCGCATCGATGGTCCTCGGTCCGGGGTTGGTCACACGGCGGCACGGCGGCCCCGGAAACCGAGGGGCTACCGGCGCTGGGGACAGTTCGACAACCTCATGCCCCGATGCTCGCAAGCGCCATGGATCCGGTCAACGATCGGGCGTTACGGGGCAATGACGGTTCTGCGAAGCCGACGTCCAGCCCTCCTCCCTGGAGAAGAGCGCAGCGGCTCCACTCCACGCCGGAGAGGTCCCGTCGGCCACCGGCTGACCCTCATTCCGGGGCGAGGCGCCGTCGGTGCCACCGAGCCGGCTTCGTACCGGCGCCTCGCCCCCTTCACTTCCCTCGCCCTTCCCCGCACCGTGGGCCGGCCGAGACGGCACGGGAGACCCCTGGAGCAAGATCGATGACCGAGCATGCCCTGCGCGATGCCTCCCCCTGACGGGGCGGTCCACCCACGCCGCACGGCGGGTGGCTCTCCCGGCAGCGCGAAAAACGCTCTGGCCCGGGCGGGAAAACCTGTGCTCGCGAGATGAGAATTTGGTGGACCGCGCGCTGAGGGTTTTTCACGGCTTCAAAGAGGGCCCGACATTTACGGCGCGCGTCACTGTTGCCGTGCTACTGTCGATCTCAGTTGCAGTTGTGGTTCCCAAGGATTTCAAGCACCCAGTCGGACTTTGTGTCCACTGCGAGCGCTTGCGCATTTCCGGCCCATTGGTCCGGCGGGGCAATCATTGCGGCGACACGAGGTCCGCACGGTGCGGATCACGTTGTACTGCCCCAAAGGAGATTTGACATGGCTACTGGTACCGTGAAGTGGTTCAACGCGGAAAAGGGTTTCGGCTTCATCGAGCAGGACGGTGGCGGCGCTGACGTGTTCGCCCACTACTCGAACATCGCCGCCCAGGGCTTCCGCGAGCTGCAGGAAGGCCAGAAGGTCAGCTTCGACATCGCGCAGGGCCAGAAGGGCCCGACGGCCGAGAACATCGTTCCCGCCTGACGCTGACGCGCACTTCGCAGCTGGGGCCCGCATCCCTCGGGGTGCGGGCCCCAGCTGCGCGCTTTCCCCGCAGTGAGTTCACCTGCGGTGATCCGAGGATTCCGCGGCCCCCCGCACGAGGATCCTCACCCGGGGACACCCGCGTTCGCACCGCTTCCCCGTTTCCAGGACCTGAGCCCGCACTTAATTTCGCCGGCCGGATTCGCTTTCACGTTCCATCCGGCCCATTCTCGCAATTCTCCGTGCGCTCGCCGCTGTGGGAATTCCTTGATATGCGCCGCATTCGAGGAAGGTTCCACATGAACCGCACACGCACGAACAATCGCTCCTCCGCCTCCTCTTCCCGCACAGGCGGGCGCCGGTTCGGCTCGGCGGCCTCCAGCCGTTCCGGCGGCCAGGCCCGATCGGGAGGACAGGGCCGCTCCGGCGGTTACGGCCGCCGGCCCGCCGCCATCCAGGGCGAGTTCGCCCTCCCCCGGACGATCACCCCCGCGCTGCCCGCCGTGGAGCGATTCGCGGAGCTCGACATGCCCGCCCCGCTGCTCGCCGCGCTCGGCGCCGAGGGCGTGAGCGTCCCGTTCCCGATCCAGGCCGCGACCCTGCCGAACACCCTTGCCGGCCGTGACGCGCTCGGCCGCGGGCGCACCGGCTCCGGCAAGACCCTCGCCTTCGGTCTCGCGCTGCTCGCCCGTACCGCCGGACGGCGGGCGGAGCCCCGCAGCCCGCTGGCCCTGGTACTCGTCCCCACCCGCGAGCTCGCCCAGCAGGTCACGGACGCACTCACCCCGTACGCCCGCTCCGTGAGGCTGCGGCTGGTCACGGTCGTCGGCGGCATGTCGATCGGCAGGCAGGCGGGCGCGCTCCGCGGTGGCGCCGAGGTGGTCGTCGCGACCCCCGGGCGCCTCGCGGACCTCATCGAGCGCGGCGACTGCCGGCTCGACCAGGTGGACATCACCGTGCTCGACGAGGCCGACCAGATGGCCGACATGGGCTTCATGCCGCAGGTCACCGCCCTGCTCGACCAGGTGCGCCCGGGCGGCCAGCGGATGCTGTTCTCCGCGACCCTCGACCGCAATGTCGACCTGCTCGTACGCCGCTACCTGAACGACCCCGTCGTCCACTCCGTCGACCCCTCGGCCGGCGCGGTGACCACGATGGAACACCACGTGCTGCACGTGCAGGGCGCCGACAAGCACGCCACAACCACGGAGATCGCCGCCCGCGACGGCCGCGTGATCATGTTCCTGGACACCAAGCACGCCGTCGACCGGCTCACCCGGGACCTCCTCAACAGCGGTGTACGGGCCGCGGCCCTGCACGGCGGCAAGTCCCAGCCCCAGCGCACCCGCACCCTGGCCCAGTTCAAGACCGGGCACGTGACCGTGCTGGTGGCCACCAACGTCGCCGCCCGCGGCATCCACGTCGACAACCTGGACCTCGTGGTCAACGTGGACCCGCCCACCGACCACAAGGACTACCTCCACCGCGGCGGACGCACCGCCCGCGCGGGCGAGTCCGGCAGCGTCGTCACCCTCGTCACCCCCAACCAGCGACGCGACATGACCCGCCTCATGGCCGCCGCCGGCATCACCCCGCAGACCACTCAGGTCCGCTCCGGTGAGGCCGAGTTGCAGCGCATCACCGGCGCCCGGACCCCGTCCGGCATCCCCGTCGTCATCACAGTGCCGGTGAGCGAGCGCCCTGAGCGCGGCGCCGCCTCGCGCGGCCGGCGCGGCCGCCCCTCGCAGGCCTCGCGCCGCGGCGGCCGGCGCCGGGGCACGTTCGACGCTGCGGCCTAGATCCCCGGCGCGCCCAGGTCGGCGCCCCTTTCATACTTCCCCCTTCCTCCTGTGAGTGAGGCATCATGCGCTGTGTCATCGCCCGGTTCCCTTTCGACCTCACCAAGGCCGACGTGCTGGAATCGATGAAGGGCGTCAAGCCCGAAACCGTCGTGGCCGAATCGGTGGTCATCGGCCGTCGCGTCTACCCCGTCATGCAGGTGGGACAGGTCATCACCCGCCAGGACCGCCGCGATTTCAACGCCGGCGAGGTCGTCCGGGCCATGACCCAGCTCGGCTTCACCGTCCGTGGCCTGCCGGAGGCTCCCGCGGCGGCCCTGAGCCCGCTCCAGCAGGCGTCCTCGATGCTCGGCAGCCACGTCACCGTCTGAGCGGCAGAGCGACACCGAAGGCCCCGACCGGCGTGTGCC